>DAOUSL010000259.1 GCA_030627235.1 Thioploca sp. | reverse complement strand
GTAACTGATTAAATGATAATATCTTAAACATCATTACAAGCATCCAAATCACAGATAGCTTTACGATTGAATGACTTTTAGTCAGTTTAGACTTTAGTCGGCTTTAGCCGGATTTAGCCGAAATGCGACTTTCAGTCGCTAGTCATACTATGGACTTTTAGTCCATAGTGGTTGATTTTAATTTATATATTTATACCACTTTGCGTAACTTCAGTTAAACAGATGTCTATCAAATTATTTGCGATTAAATTGATGGACATCAGTTTGTGAAAATTAAATCCTATTACTGGCTTTATTTAATTCTTGACTCTAATTGAGCATTCATATTACGTAGTCTATTAGCCATTATTTGCATGACTTCAAGAGCAAAATTAGGGGTATGTTGAATTAAGAAAGTAAAATGACGACGACTAATTGGAACTACTTTGCAATCAGTTTTAGGAATAGCTGTAGCACTTCGAGGATTAGTGTCTATCAGTGCCATTTCTCCTAAAATATCTCCAGCCTTTACAGTATCAATAATTTTTCCGGCAACTAATACATTTACTTCACCTTCTATAATTGCATACATAACTTTGCCTAAGTCTCCTTCTTGAAAAATCACTTGACCAGCTGAAAATGCTACAAAATCTTGTGAATTTGAAAAAAGATTTTTAGTTGCCATAGTCATTATATTACTCGCATGGAAAAATCTATTGCATGGACATTTTTAGTTATTGCACCGATGGAAATAAAGTCTACTCCTGTTTTAGCAATGGAATAAATATTATCTAATGTAATACCACCAGAGGCTTCTAATTCAACTTGTTTTTGCACCATATCTACAGCTTGTTCTAATTGAGATAGTTCAAAATTATCTAATAATAAGCGTTCTACTTTTATTCCCAAAGCTTCTTTAACTTGTTCTAAAGTTTCTACTTCTACTTCTATTGGTAAATTTGGCATATGATTACGAGCTGCAATAACCGCTTTGGTAATAGAACCAGCAGCAGCAATATGATTTTCTTTTAACAAAAAAGCGTCGTATAATCCCATTCGATGGTTAGTACCTCCACCACAATGCACAGCATATTTTTGAGCCTTGCGTAAGCCAGGTATTGTTTTACGTGTGTCTAAAATTTTAGTATTGGTGTCTGCAATCAGATTAACATAACGCTGAGTTTCAGTTGCAGTAGCTGATAATAGTTGCAAAAAGTTTATTGCAGTACGTTCTCCTGTAAGTAGAGTTTGGGCTGTACCAGTAATTTTACATAAACATTGATCTGGTTTTATATTATCGCCATCCTTAACTAACCAATCTATTTTTACCTTATTATCTAATTGTTTAAAGGTTGCTTCAAACCAGGCTACACCACATAAAATTGCTGGTTCACGACTGATAAGTTGAGCCGTAATAGTTTCTTTAGCCAGTAATTCCACATTAATATCACCACTACCAATATCTTCTGCTAAAGCGTTTTGTACATTTGTTGCGAGGTCTATGAAGAAATTATCCATTGTTAATTAATAATAAATTGAATATAATGATGCTAAAATAGTATTAATCCCTACCGGGCTAATATTTAAGGGTGTTGACGTAAGATCAATATGTTTCCACGTTGATTCCATTCCAAATGTTTTAAAAAACTCATACCTAATAAAATTTCATCACCCAACATATTAGGATTAATACTAGCCCGTACAGATTTTAATTCGATTGCCCCCAGAGCAACTTTATCAAGAGTGATACTATAAGTTGTAATTATTCCATTGGCAGTATTAGTTTTTAATGGCATACCTCTGGTTAAATTTAACCGATTGGCAATTGGTTCTGGAATTGAAACTCTAGTAGCTCCAGTATCTAATAAAAATACTACTGGTTGACCATTAATGCTACCATTAGTTACATAATGTCCATAACGGTTACTTTGTAAAGTTACTTCACGAATGCCATTATTATAATTGTTAGATTTTATATTTTGATTAGGATTATGTTGTCTTTCAAGCATATAATTAAAAAACATAAATAACAATCCTAATACTAGCAACCATGCAATATAAATCATGCCTTTGCCAAGTTGTTGTGGAGATTTATTCATTATGCTATTCATTCTTAACAGTGAACTAGATATAATACTATTTTTCTTAGTATATATACAAATTATTTAAAGTGAAATTTATTTTATTATCATTACTTGATAGTGCTCGTGACCTTGCTCCTATTATAATAGTAATTACATTTTTTCAGCTAGTTGTACTGCGTTCATTTTCTGTTCCTAATCTAGGCGAAATATTAATTGGAATTTTTTTAGTTATGTTAGGCTTAACTCTATTTATACATGGCTTAAAAATTGGTCTATTCCCATTGGGAGAAAATATGGCTTATGCCTTTGCTAACAAGGGTAATTTATGGTGGTTATTAATATTTGCCTTCGCATTAGGGTTTGGTACTACAGTAGCAGAACCAGCGTTAATTGCAATAGCTGACGAAGCTGCCAAAATAGCCGCAAGCGGTGGTATAATCACAGACATAAATAAACAAAATTATGCCAATGGATTGCGAATAACAGTAGCTTTATCTGTAGGTTTAGCTTTAATTATAGGGGTCTTGCGGATTATCAAAGGTTGGCCACTACAATATTTAATTATAACTGGCTATGTATGTGTGGTTATTATGACAGCTTTCGCTCCAAACTGGATAATTGGGATTGCTTATGATTCTGGTGGAGTTACCACTTCAACCATTACAGTTCCTCTGGTAACAGCTCTAGGAGTAGGTTTAGCCTCTAGTATTAAAGGCCGTAATCCAATGATTGATGGTTTTGGTCTAATTGCCTTTGCTTCACTTACCCCAATGATTTTTGTCATGCTTTATGGAATTTTAATAGATTCATTATGACTGGTTTGATTAATTTTTTTATCGTTCTGCTAGAAACTATACGTGATGTGTTACCTATAGTTATTATCATTTTTGGTTTTCAGTTTCTAATTATACGTCGCCCAATCCCACAACTTAAAAGAGTGCTATTAGGATTTGTTTATGTAATTTTAGGATTGGCATTTTTCCTACAGGGGTTGCAATTAGCTTTATTTCCATTAGGAGAACTGATGGCTCAACAATTGACAGCCCCAGAATTTATTTATGGACAAGTTGAAAATTATGTTACTCATTGGACTGATTATAAATGGGTATATTTTTTTGCAGCTGCCATTGGTTTTGCAACTACTATTGCAGAGCCAGCATTAATTGCGGTTGCGATCAAAGCCAATAATGCTTCTGGTGGTACTATTACCATTTGGGGATTACGAATTTCGGTAGCAATTGGAGTATCGATTGGTATAACCTTAGGGGTGTTTCGTATCGTAACTGGGACTCCATTACATTATTATATAATAGCTGGTTATCTTATAGTGGTAATCCAAACTTTTTTCGCCCCTCGTACGATCATTCCACTAGCTTATGATTCTGGAGGAGTAACAACTTCTACTGTCACCGTACCATTAGTAGCAGCACTTGGATTAGGATTAGCCGAAACAATTCCAGGTCGCAGTCCCTTGATAGATGGTTTTGGCCTAATTGCATTTGCCAGCTTATTTCCGATAATAACAGTGATGGGTTATGCTCAATTATCTACAATCAAAAAATGAATAATCATAGGTGTTTTCATTGTGAATTAGTGAATGAATAATGGTTAATTACGGACTGTAGGATGTAATGAGTTTACGAATTACATCTTGATGCAATTCACTTCGTTCATTGCATCCTACATTTATCCTTATTTAGGAATT
>DAOUSL010000446.1 GCA_030627235.1 Thioploca sp. | reverse complement strand
CTTAGGTAAGTGAAACTTCCTTGTACCGCGTTTGAAGTGCGAGGTTCGTATTGTGCAGATTGAATATGATTATTGTTAGCCATTTGAATAGAACCTTATAAAATTATTATATTAACATATTATTATATTAACATACTTACAAGGCTAAATCAAATTATCATATACTTTAAATTTAGAAATGTCAGTAGACCATTTACCTGTAGGTAAAGTGACAATACCTTGAATTTTCCATCCACCAGTTACGTCTAAATCAGTAGCGGTAGTAGCATATTGCATAACGCCATCTGTGCCATCAGTTACTAATGTTGCAGTTTTTGTTAGCTTTACGCCATCTGACTTTTGAAACACAATCTCCATAACTGACGCAGTTGAAATATCAACCACTGATGTAACGCCATCTAATGTATCTTTAACCGTAAGTTGAAATGATGTACCTTCATCAAATTTATGAATTTCTTCAATAGCCATTATAATTCCTTATCTAAAGGCACTGTCGTTTTAACATTACCTGTGAGTTTTAATTCAGATGTAATTAATGAATCTAAAACTAAACTTCTGTTTATATTCACTGTAAATTTGATTATGTCACCTGTTGAACTTGCCATATTTTATAACTCCTTATTAAAATTAATAGCTCGTTTTATGTAAACTGTGAACTTTATTATTTCGTTCCATACGTCTGATAAAACTGACGATATACCAAAGCCTCTGGTTACAATCGTATCAGTACCTAATCCTCGCGTTATCACACTCGTACTCTTTCAAATACATTTAAGTGGTTAGCGTTTCCATCTTTGTCTTTTAAGTCAAATCTAGTAATCTCGGTAACATTATCTGCGCCATAGAAAATCATTTGATTACCTAATTCATCGATTATCCAACGACCACCTTCCATGTCTTTAATGAAAGTTACGTCTGACATTAAAGTTGTTGCTGTAGCGTCAGCCCAAGTAGCAGATGCGTTCTCTATAGCTGTAGGCACTGAGCTTATATCTCCAGTAACAACATTAGTAGTGGTTGCAACTGTGTTAACCACCGATGAAACCTGAGCAGCAAACTGAGGCAACAGCTCTTCTGTGTAATAAGCTGTGTCGAAGTCCCTGCTAAACAGTACACCTGTAACAGCCGTTATACTAAAGT
>DAOUSL010000260.1 GCA_030627235.1 Thioploca sp. | reverse complement strand
ATAAAGCAAGTTCCCAGCCGTAAGCGCGTCGTAAATAGCGAAGTGAGTAACATCGTAAGCTACCGCACCTGAGCCATAGATCACAGCCGCGAAAGTTTGCGCTGTATTACTTGCACTCGTACCGGCTACAGCCACATCAAAAGCAATAGTTTGTCTTGCGTAAGCTGTATCATCTACAACTACATCAACCTCGCCAGCCGTTACATTGGCATCGGTCGGGTCGGCAGTAAACAGCGCAAGATGTAAAGTTGCATTAGGCGTTGCATAAGCAGTCGCCGTAAGGATATGGTTGAGGATCGAGTCCTCTAAAAAGTCAGACATCGCCATGGTATTCTCCTAAGCAGGCCAGATGAATTTACACTTAGACGCGGTATAAACCTTGCCTACTGCAATATTGGTATCACTTAAAGTAGCATCGCCACCGAATGAAGCAATAGAGCCGTCGATACGTACCGACACCGTAGAAGAAGCTCCGGCATCAACGGCATTACCCTTGATTCGAAACCACGCCGCTACGCCCGCCGCTACGCCTGTAAATTGCCAGACATCAGCAGCGGGCTTGTCGATACTGCCATCGATAGCCGCGTCCCAGTTCAGGCCATTCGTAGCAATTCCGGGGGTGAACGCTCCACCTGCTAGCGTTAAGGTGCCTAGAAGTGTAGACCCGGACACTGCAGAATCCGCCGACGCTGGTCTAGTGCCTGCATAGATCTCGATTACAGAGTCCTTGAAAATCTCGGCAAAGCCGCTACCCGCGTTAGCTACGGAGTTTAGGATCGCATTTCGGAATCCGGTTGAGTTTGAAAAAGCCACGTTGTTCTCCAGTTAAAAGTTTTAAAGTATTATACCACAGCTACGTTATCTGCCGCGCCTGCCCCATCCGTAAGTACTACAGAATATCTACTGCCCTCGTACTCGAATAGATTAGCGGAGCACGCCATGCCCGGCGGAACCGAGATAGTAGCCTCTGTGAGGTTTGAAAATTCCGGGAAGGTGCAGAGCCCCTCATTAGTCCAGACGAAGGCTACGCCCCTACTGCTTATTATGCTCTTGCCTAGCGGGGTACCGAAGTCCGTAACTTCTACGAGGGAGTCCTCGGAGGTCAAAGCAAACAGGTTACTAAGGGTAGTTATCAACAGGTTACCCCCTACAGAAGCTAGGGCCGTAACCCTATTAGGGATAAAGAACCCCTCTTCCTCCGCATCGAAGGTGTCATATTCGTAGGGGCGGGACATAAGAATAAATGTACTGTCACGCTCTTGGATAGCTAGGGCTAGCCGCCCTTCATGAATCGCGATAGCAACTATAGCTGAGGTGATATTAAGTAAGGGCCTAATTGTAGATAGCCCCTCAATCACCCCCGCCTTGCCTCCACCGACGAAGACTATACGGCTACTAGACTCCTCACACCAGTACACCGGAGAGGAGTTAAACCCTGTAGCTAACACGCGTACAGAGTTACCGTCAAACAAGTACATGGTGCCAGAGTCTATTAGTATCATAGCTGTCTGATCCAGGGTGCCATAACTCGCAGATATGTTAGAGCCCCCGAAAACCAGGGTCTCTGCAGGTCTAGACTTTATAACCCCCTCCCTAGAAATCACGACATTGTCCGCAGTCAATAGGGCCCCGGGAGGCATACGTTCCGGAGCTAGTGTATTGTGGACCCCTAAGAAGGAATCTATTCGTGTAGGCTCGTTCATCGTTCTTTCACGGTGACTAACAGTGTACGATCGTCCGCATCCCCGGCGCTGCTGACAGCGTGCAGCTTCAAGGAGAATGATTTAACTCCGGTAGGGATAGGCCCTACTTTTGCAACCGCTACGCCCTCAGCTGTAAATGTTCCCGACACGATAGGCACTTGATCGCTAGCTGTCCATGCCGTACCCGTGACTAGGGTGTCATCAGGACGTAAGTAGGACTGGTAGTTAATAGCCTTAAGCATAACAGTGCCGTCGGCAACAGTACCGTCTTTAATTGTAGGCCACTCAGGCTCTACCGCTCCAGAGATGCCATTACTAACAACTAGATACTCGTACCCGTTATGTACGGTTGGGCGGATATAGTTAATACCCTCCTCGTATACAGTATTAGCCTGCCACACCTCAGGCTTAAACTTGAACCCATAATCCACAATAGCATCCGGATCGTGAGGGTTAGGTACCCGTAACTTAGACTGCCGTGCTGAGAAAACCTTCATTTATGTAGCCCTTATCTGTATGGCTGTTGGGACAGCGATGTATTTACTGCCCCTCATTATAGTGTAATACGGACTACCCTGCTCAAGTAGATAGTAAGGACTGGCCCCCTCGATAGTAACCCAGTACACGCTGTCTAGAGATGTCGATACGAAGACTGATATATACTCGCTAGAGCTGCCTACCTCAACCACATTCACAACCATTATTGCTGTGCTGGAATCGGTATCTGTTGCCGTGCCGCTCTCTGCGGTACTTGAATTTAATAGCGCTGTGTTAATTAAGCTATCTAAAGCCGTGCCTGCCTCTTCCGCACTGGAGCCAAAACCAACAAGACTGCTTATTGTATCAGTGCCGCTCAATAGTTCTGCAATCTGAGCCGTTGAAAGAACGCCTCTTGTTACCGTGTCTGAGGCTAGTACTGACTCGGCTATTGTATCTATAACAGCTTTAGCCGCTAGATTACTAGCCTCGGCAGTACCGGCCTCTGCCGTGTTGACAGTCATCACAGCTGTATTGCCGAAGCTGTCAACGGCGTTAAGGACCTCGGTAACAGCAGCCTCAAGTAGAGACGCTGTCACCTCACCGGTAACTACACTCGCCGCTGTCAGTATCTCAGCAATAGTTGCGACAATATTAGCACTAGCTGCCTGCGTCTCGGCTGCAGAAACAGTCTCGGCTGCAGTAGAATCTATCCCGGTAGTGCCTTGAGACTGCTCCGACGCATTATCTACTTCGGTTAGGCTAGCACTAGCCTGATAAACACTCGTCTCAGTCTCAACGGCGACTACTGACTCAGCCACAAATTGCTCTGTTATAAATGTATTGCTTTGGGAATCACTCGAAGAAGCCGACTCTGTAACAATTTCATTAGACCCTGTATCAGATGCCGTTGTGTCACTTACTGAACCTGTCTCTGTGTTCTCGAGGAAAGTTACGAAGCTGCTTGCAACAGTCTCTACTAACGAACCTGACTCCGCCGTGCTAACAGTACCTACTAGCGACTTGCTACTTGCGTCAGTAGACGCTCCTGCTTCTGTTGTAGAAGCAACAGCGTCTAAGGTGTTAGTAGTTGCGTCGCTGGTTGTTACTGATTCGGCAGCCGTTACCAGTGCTCCAGAGTCTCCCGCCTGTGTTTCGCTAGCCGTAACTAGCTCAACCACAGATTGCTCTGTTATAAATGTATTGCTTTGTGCTTCTGTAATTGCTGCTGCCTCGCTAAGAGAGGCAATAGTATCTAGCGTATTGCTTAGACTTTCCGAAACAACAGAGGACTCTGTTATATCTCGATTAGCCTCAGTTTTTCTTGTTTGCACATCTGAACCAGTAGCCGATTCCGATAGAGATGCGCCTAATCCATGTGTTCTTGTCTCAGAATCGGTTGCGACTGCGCTCTCTACAACACCCAGAACAACCAATAAAGTTTTATCTTGCGACTCGATTGCCGTAACAACCTCAACTACAGATTGATTCGTTATAAATGTATTGCTTTGTGTTTCTGAGCTAGTAGCCGATTCTGTTAGAGATGCTACTGAATTTACAAGGTTGCTAGAGACATCGCTAGTTGT
>DAOUSL010000066.1 GCA_030627235.1 Thioploca sp. | reverse complement strand
GGTGTCTCTGACAAATTGTCTAACAGAACACTTACGCACATTTTGGGGTTGGCTAAAACACACATAATAAATATTTTATAACTTATTGTTTATATTATGATTGCTTAAGTTGATGCCTATGCGGTTAAACAAAGTGTAATCGACCATTATGATGTAAAACAGAAATTATTAATTGGATTTGTGTTTGATCGGTTTAATTTCACCGACCATACCCGGCTTGAACCGCCGTGAGGTCGACCTCCAAGATAAAATTATAATTTATTTACTTTCATTTATAATTTCTAAAGTTCTAAAATGATAAATAATTCTTTCTTTTAACCAATTTGAAATATTTTGACGAGTTTTAGGTTTTAAATTACGCTTAATATCTACAATTATATGTGAATAAATATATTCCCTTGAATTGTACTCGAACTTATTTTGCTTATTCCAACCATTGTTCTTCTTCAAAATTCGATTTATATCAAGATTCATATTTATAATAATCCATCTGGTATTTTCACCATCATATATTTTTGGGAGATATTTAAACCTAAAATCATTATATTTATCTCCGCCTAATTCTCGAATAACTGGATAATATTTTACAAAAAATTTGTAAACAATCAGTTCAAATTCTTTAGATACCCAAGTAGCATATTTAAAAGCTAAAAAATGGTGAACCCTTTTAGTTTTTCCTCTACCAGAAATTACCTCATTTTCAGAAATATTATCTTCTTTTTTCAATACATTTATAAAATCTTTAGTATCTTTTCTAGTCATAAAAATATTAAATGATTTATTTATATCACCAATAACTTTAAGCATTGATGCTTCTAATTCTTTTACATACAACATTTTTGTATGCATATCTTGAGAAAGAATTAGTCCTTTAAACTCTATTTCTAACTTTTGAACTGTTTTCATATTGTGTAATAAAACTGTAAAATATTTATGAAAATTACATGTAAAACTGTAAAAAACATAATATACATTGATATTATGAAATTTGCAACTAATCTTGCAAAAAACATTTTATGAAAACAGTATGTTTAATTGTATAAAAGATTACTAAACTAATATTGTTTTTGAGCCACTGATAAGTCGGACTCCAATATTTAGTTAGAGATAAGGTGCATGATGCTATCGCTTATGCACCCTACCAAATCACATTTTATTAATCAGACATATACGGCTTACGAGTTATTGGCACTGTAATTTTTGACGCTCATTTATATGGAGCTATGGTTGGTGTTTTTTTGTATGAATTGTTAAGTTTACTTAAATTTTTAACGGATTAAATGATTCACAATATAAAATCTTTAAATTTTGTTCAACATTTTAATTCAGTTAAGTTTGATAAATTAAATTCTACACAATGGTGGATGATAGGGATGTTACTATGTGAATATTTAGGGTTACAGAACATTCATCTGTGTCTGGTGTATGTGCAAGGCTATCGCACTATAAATTTATGTTTAAATTCATATAGATATAAAATAAATCATTAAAATCAATGCGTTATTAATTTATTAAAAAATAAGATATTTTTCAAAAAAGGAAGTAAAATTATTTTATATTTACTGCGCAAAAATTTATTTCAAATTATAAGTTTTTGTTATTAATGGTTTTTTTATAGAGCGATTGCCCTGGGTGTATGTCTCATCGTTATACACAAGTCTATTTGGCACTTGTAAGTCATTGATTTTGATGTCTGGTAATAGTAAATTAGAAAATGCTAATATATTTTAAATCAACTACTTAAATACTTGTGTATAATGATGAGGGGTGTATGTGGTGTATGGAATTATGAAAAAACTGTAGAAGATATCATGACTAGTAGAATATTGGGAAGGACACATGAAATACTTTAATGATTTTAAAGGAGAATAATATGAATATATCTGTACAAAATATTTGGTTTAAATTTTTGAAAGCGGTTATTTTGTTATTGTTTATTAATATTTTAACCAACTGTGCCATATTGCAAGGTAATTATGAACAAAGTTTGCGACTAAAACAGCTAATTAAAGAAGCACAACATTCTTATTATATTGCTGATTACTCTTCTGCTTTAAAAAAATGGGAACAAAGTTTAAATTTGGCTCGTCAAGTTGAAGATCAATATAATATTGGTGTATCTCTCACTAATATTGGTAAAATTTATCTTAAATTGGATAAATATACAAAATCTTTGCAATATTATGAACAATCTCTGGAAGTATTTGAAAATATTAATAATAAATATTATATTTGGTTTAATTTAGCTGAAATAAGTATAGTTTATAATTTGTTAAATAAAGAACATGAATTTCTATATTACAATAAACAAGCTTTGATAGCTTATAGAAAACTTTCCAACCAAATTAATTCTGATGCTGTAATGAGATTTGTGTTTTTTGCAGGTATTGTAGGATATATGTTATATACGATAAAAAAAAGTGAGTTAGAATATTATTCTGGTTTATATTTTAATAAGTTAGGTATGTTTCACTTAAATGCTAAAAATTATACAGAGGCTTTTAATTATCATAAAAAAGCTTTGGAAATCCACCAAAAACTTAATGATAAATATCAAGAATCAATAGATTTAAATAATATTGGTTTGGTGCATAAAAGTATTGGAGAATATAAAGAAGCAAAAGATTTTTTTCAAAATAGTATTAATATTAAAAAAAGTATAGGTTTGAATGATATTTGGTTAATATTACGAGATTTTGCATCTATTGAAGCTAAACTTGGAAATTTTGAATCCGCTATTAAACATTATGAACAGAGTATTTTTTATCTTGAGAAAGTTAGAAATTTAATGACAGAAGAAAATAAAATTTTATTTATGCGTCAAAAAATACATATTTATGATGAATTAATTGATTTGTTATATTTATTCTATCAAGAACAACCAGAAAAAGGTTACAATCATTTAGCTTTTAAAATATTTGAACATAAACAAGGAAGAATATTTTTAGAAAAAATGGCTAAAAGTGGAATACGTCGATTTAATATCCCAGAAAAAGTTTTACAAAAACAACAATCAATAATAAAAAAACAATCCGAGATAAAAATAAAATTGTTTGAACAACTTGCTGTATATAATTTACAGCAAAATATTTCATCTTTAAATCAACAATTAAATAAACTCGAAAGAGAAAAAACAATATTAAAAGAATATTTTAAAATAGAACACCCCGAATATTATGCTCTTCAATATCCACAACCAGTTAATTTAGGAAATTTACAAAAAAAAATACTACAACAGGATGAAATAATGTTAGTTTATAACGTGATGGAAGAAAATACTATTCTCTGGATAATAGGCAAAAACCAATTCCAAATGTTCACATTACCAGTTAGTGAAAAAACATTAAAACAAGACGTTGCTAAATTGCGGAGTTACCTATCCAACTCAAGTTTTAATACAAAATTTCCACAAGCAAGTTTAAATTTATATAAAACCTTATTACCACAAAAATTAAAACAAGCAATAAAGAATGCAGAAATACTTTATATAATTCCTACTGGACCTTTATATGGACTACCTTTTGGTTCATTAGTAACGTCCTACAAACCAAAGAAAGAAATTAAATACCTTATCGAAGACTACGCAATCAGCTACCTATCTTCAGCATCATTACTAAAAATAGTTCGTGATGCTAAACGTACAATCCAACCACCCAAACAATTCTTAGCTTTTGCCAACCCAGAATATCCACTATGTGGAACTAAGGTCAGTCAAAAATCAGATACCTTTGCTCAACTACGCACAGAAGCTTATCTAAAATCAACCAAAGGAAATTGTTTTAGTCCACTAGAAGACACTGCCAAAGAAGTAAAAGAAATAGCCAATTTATTTAATGGTAATTATGACTTATATTTAGAAGCTGACGCTAGCCGTAGCAACATATTTTCTCTCAATGAACAAGACAAACTAGACGATTACCGCTATGTCATGTTCTCAGTACATGGAATCATACCAAATCGTAGCAACCAACTAGAACAACCAGCCTTAGTTTTATCCAACCCACTAACAGAAGGTTATCTAACAATGGCAGACGCATTCTCCCTAAAACTCAATGCCGACTTTGTCAACCTATCCGCCTGTAACACTGGTTGTGCTGATAATAGTTGCAGCGAAAATGTCCGAGGTGAAGGAATTATGGGATTAACCCGTGCTTTTATGTATGCAGGAACTTCCAGAGTCGGTGTAACCCTATGGTCAGTCGATTTACACTCAGCCAAAGATTTAAGTGTTGGACTATTCACCAACCTAAAAGCTGGCAAAAAAATGGCTCAAGCCCTTCGAGAAATAAAATTAAAAATGATTCGTGGAGAAGCAAGCAGTCCAAGATATGTAAATCCCTATCATTGGGCAGCATTTGTAGTTTATGGAGATGGACAATAATATTTGAGGCAGATTTTTTAAATTAGGAGTGCAAAATTTATTTTGCAAATAGTTACTTACAGCAAATTGATATTAGAGATGAATCATGAACTTTACTCTAAACTTGCAAAATAAATTTTGCACTCCTATAATTTTAGACAACTGAGGATAAATACATGAAACTATACTTAACAATCATTTTAATATTTTATTCCCTAAACATATATGCAACCACCAAAGTTGGTTACATTGAGGACTTCGGTGATATAAATCATATTGAATGGAACAAAAATACAACATATTATGCTCCAGTATATATTGGAGATACTATTACAGTTAAAGAGGATGGTTTTATAAATATAAATCAATGCAACCAAGTTTATAAAATAACCAATGAAAATTCTCCTTACACAGTGCAAAAAACAGGTTGTGATGTAATTAAAATAACTGATAATATTTGGTTAGCTATCAAAACTTTTGCTAAATATGTAACAACTATTTTAGATGCTCCTCCTATTGAAGCTAGAACCAAATCACCAGAAGACCCACCTACGATCCAAATGTTGGAAAGTATTCCTTTCACAACTCCAACTTTAAAAGCAGGAAAACGGAACTTATTTCTTAAATGGTCTGGTGGCAAAGCACCTTATCAACTTAAAATCATTAATACTAAACAAAAAAATACATTATGGGAAACTAAAATAGAATTAAATTTTGCGAAAACTAATAAAATTAATCTGCAAGCAGGAGAATACCAACTTATTATCCAAGCAAGTAACCGTACCCAAAAATACGATTTTGAAGTGGTAGAAAGAATTGATTACTCCGAAGAATTACAAGATTTGCCAGAAAACTTACGTACTACTTTACAAGCTGCATGGTTGGTAAGTCGAGATAAAACTAACCGAATTAAATGGTCGTTTGAAGCTTATCAACAATTATCTAAATTTAAAGAGTATGGTCCAGCACGAGAACTACGGAAAGCTTTGGAACAAGAACGGAATTTTTAAAACTAATTAACAAGATAACTTTTGAACTCCACTTTTTTTAATTAAATATGAAAAAACTATTCAAATGGTTAATTTTGCTGCCATTACTAAAAAAGATCATTAAAGGATTAAAATTGCAATCAATATTGTCATTATTTTCCTTTCTAAATCAAATATGGCAACGATTATCCCCATTTTTTAAAAATGTTGTGTTTGGATTATTAATCACTTTGGTATTAATCGGATTACGACATGGGCAGTGGATAGCAGATATTGAAGACCTAAGTGTTGATTGGATGATGACGCTCTATCGAGGTGATTTGGTTAAAAATGATACGCCACATTTTGTGATAATAGATATAGATGATGAAACTTATCAAAATTGGGAAGAACCATTTTTTACTCCTCGTGATAAACTATTAAAATTAATCAAGTTTGCAGTACCAGGTAAGCCAAAACTAATCATAGTAGATATTGCTATTACTAAACAGTCTTATCAAACAGATAAACTACATCCAGATAAATTACATCCGGATGATTTAGCTCTGCAACAGTATTTGGCCAAATATGATAATTCTTGTAATAATTGCCCAGACATTATATTAGCCAGAACTTTTCGCTTACCAGAAGGAATTAAACCGTTCGATCCAAATACTCTTCCATATTATTTAACTCAACGTTCCACTTTCTTAGATCAAATTGTTACGAATTCTAAACATATTCACTGGGCAACCACCCAATTTGAACGAGAATATGATCGAATCCTACGGCGTTGGCATTTATTAACTCAAACTTGTACCGAAAATATTGCAAATATAGTTCCTTCGATACCTTTATTAGCAACAAGCTTACTGTTTAAAAAAGATATTAAACAACTAAAACAACATGATTGTAACAAACCTAGGAATACACAGGTAGAACTTAAAGATGAATTAATATTTGATTTGAATGGCAATAGATTAAACCGACGTATTTTGTTTACTATTCCGAGCTACCTAAATCCGGGTGAAGCTTTGCCTAAATTATCAAATGGGCGTGATTTGCTTACTACTATGTCGGCCCATAAAATCATAGATAAACCAACTAATTCAGATTTATTACACAATAGTATTACAATTATTGGTGGCAGTAATATAGATGCAGATGATTGGTACGCAACACCATTAGGTTGGATGCCAGGAACATTAATTTTGGCAAATAGCATTCAATCATTATTGCAATACGGTGTCTTACAAGCTCCTTCTAACTGGTGGGTTTTACTATTTGCTACTATACTTATTCTGCTAACTAGCTGGCTCTTGATAAGATATGGCAAAATATGGGGAGCGGTATATTCCACCTTTCTAATAATTGCAATTATTCCATTGAGTTTTATACTGTTTAAATACGGTATTTGGCTAAGTTTTGCAATTCCTTGGTTGGCTGTTCAATTACGACAAATAATTGATTTCTGATTCTACACAGCTATATACTAAAGTAACTTAACACTTTCCATATCTAAACCAAAAGAACCAGTTTGTTTATTCAACCTAATATCATAAATAGTTATACCACCAAACTCATCTGATACGGATACACAAGGTACATGTAATTTACCAGAAAGAGAATAATTTGCCATACAATAACTAATCTAAAATATTTATACCACAAGAAGATGGGTTATTAATACACATTTGTTTGCCTGCTTCAAAACCATTATTATATGATGTATCATCACTTAAATTAGTAGATGAAATATCATTATAGGAAGCTAATTGCCAAATATTTGTAACATATTCTGGATGGTCAATAAATGGATTCCTATTACCCTGCCATTTAAAAATTTTGTCATTTCTTAGTCGTTCTTGCTCATTTGGTGGGTCTTGAATATGCCATTCTAATAAAGTTGTAAGTTTACCTATTTTTGTAACATTTGGCCGAGATTCATTCACATTATCTGTTATTTCTAAATCAGGTTCATTAGCTACTGTTCCTTCATAACGAACCGCCATATAAAAAATACCTCTGGCAATATCTCCCTTAATTTCATCTGGTACTTCCCATGAATCATTATCATATTGTACCAAAGGTGCTTCAGATGAAATCTTATTTCCACCATTATCAAAATCTAATATTCCTCTTGCATTATTAACCCTTACTAGTGATGGTCGTAAGTGATGCACATCAGTATAAGCTGGCCAACCTGCTTTAGGAAAGCCATGAGATTTAGGCCAAGTATGTTCTCGATTCCATTCGTTTACATTACCGCCATGTTGTGATTTTGGCAAGGATTTCCGACTATAAATCAAGATGACATTATTAGTATTGTTTGGATCTTCATCAGTTTCTTGTAGAATATTCCACACTTTTTTATAACTATACCTTTTATGATTATCTATAATGTCATGAAGGACTGACTTTAACACCACACCAGTTTTACCTGTTGCTTTTGTATAATAGTTAGAGGGGACATCTGCTAATAAATTTCCTGTTGAAATCCATAACAGTGATATAAAAAGTATTTTACTATATTTATTCATCAAATTATTATCTCTTTGTAAAATTTTGTTCCTTACGCATTAAACGGAACTAGGCATGAGACATCTTTCCTAAATAAGGAAAGCAATATAGCTATGATTGTATTAACTGATTTTATGTAGGATGTAATGAGTTTACGAATTACATCTTGATGCAATTCACTTCGTTCATTGCATCCTACATTTATTTAACCTTATTTAGGTAAAATGTCTATGGAAGTAACCGACCATTATAATGTAAACAGAAATTATTAATGGTCAGTTTTATTATAGCAATTCTGAATGCTTAATTCTTAATTAAATTTATTGCTATAGTTTATCCAATCGAAAAATGCTATATACCAACCTTACTTGGCTGGTTTTTACGGAATGCAAGTACGGTGATTTGTTATGCAATTTTACTATTTCCATTTATTATACACCTTACAAGTTCACAATGTTTTAAGTTTGGCATGGAAAAGAGTATTTAAATCTAAAACAATAGTAATTTAATACATATAAAAATTTCACTTGAAAATAATATACCATTATTAATTGATGGTATCAATTTGCAATTTATTTTGTATTATTATACATATCTTTTAACCTTAAAAATACGATATAATTAATGAAATCAAAAACAATACCTATCCATGATGGAACAACAATTCCCATTCATATGAGTGGTGATTACGCATTAGTTGATAAATTGTATGATTTAGCATTTGAGAAATTCAACTTAAAACCAAGTGAACTTAAAGATAAAACTTATGTAATTTTTAAAAAACGAAGAAGTATAAAACTTTTCATGGAAGTATTAGCAGAAAGTGAAGGATTAGAGATAGATGCTTTGGAACAAGCTCGTGGTAAAACAAAGAGAATACATCCAGTATTAGCAATTCGTTATTGTTCTTGGTTATCAGCTAAGTTTGAAGTATTTATTTATCATTTCTTTTTAGAAAATTATCCATCGTTACGGTGAATCTGGTGGTGATTATTACAATGAATTACGAATGGTTTGGTTGCCTAAATTGTTTGCTGAAGCAAATTTAGTAGGAATAGTTATTCAGATGAATGTTTATTTTAAACAGAAATTGAGACGAACTACTGATTGGAATACTGCTACTAAAACTGATTATTGTATTATAAATCATGTTTTTAATAATATTATTACTGATATAAAATTAGGAGAAAAAGCTTTATCAAGAGAAGTTCCTATTAATTTTCTTAAACGAAAAATTGATTATCACATGAATCGTTACCTTACTATGATTGAAATAGATGAAAATATTTTTGGTAATAATTGATATCCAATTAATTATTATATGAGTTCATAGTGCGCATAAACGATAGTGTTATGCACACTATGGATGGATTTGGTGTATGATGCTTCGCTTATACACCTTACGAGTTTTTAAATGGCTTTAGCCTTAATCGCCAGCTTTAGCTGTTATACGATACCACCTACTTTAGTAGGTGGTTGTTCATTACTAAAAAGTAATTGATTAACTTATACAATCGGGAAACACTATATGATAGTTGCTCTCATAAATCTATATTTTTATCAGTTTTTATTACATTCCTTAAAAACCAAAACATTACACTTAGCACAAACATCTTTATCTAAATTCTTATAAATTGATGCAATTGCCTGATATTTATTGTCAAAAAACTGATCGCTACCTATTTGTTTTATAAAACATGATTTAGCTATAAACTCATAAACCGATGCTTTTAAATCAACAAAATATAAACCACCATTTAATTTCTTTAACCGTTTATGTTCAGACACTAATGCTTCAGAACCAACTAAATCTATAAAATTTATACCACTAGCAATAATTAGAATATTATAAATTTGCTCTTGATCTGATATTTGTGAAATTCGTTTTTGGATATGAGCAATTGAACCAAAATAAATAGACATATCTATTCTAATAATTTTAAACTGAGGACATTGCTTTAAAGGCTTCTTCTCTATATTTAATAATTTTCTTTCACCATCTGTCGATACATCAATTGAGAGCGTAGGGATTCTTGGAGTTGAGGTTTTAGCTAGGAATAAGATAAGTGAGAGCAAAACACCTAAATAGATAGCAAATTCAAGCTCAAGAAATAAGGTGGCTAAAAATGTTGTCAATAAAATTGCCGACTCAGATTTACTAAATTTAAAAACCTGGAAAATATGATGAAAATCAACTAAATTATAGGCTACCAATAAAATTATTCCACCCATTGCGGCTATAGGGAGATATGCTGTTAAAGGTGCGATTAATAATACTATACCCATCAATGATATAGCAGCAAAAATAGCTGAAAGTGGAGTTTTCGCTCCTGATTCGTAATTAATACCAGAACGTGTAAATGAGCCAGAACCTGCATAACTGGACATAAAACTACCCACTATATTTGACATACCTTGGCCAATGAATTCCTGATTAGAATCAATCCGTTGATTAGATTTTATCGCTACAGCACGACTAATAGATACGGCTTCTATTAAACCTAATAAAGCAACCGCAAATGCTTCTGGAGCTAACATTTTTATGGTTGTAAAAGAAAAATCTGGCATCGATAAAGGAGGCAAGTGAGCTGGAATTTCGCCAACAAGTTTAATACCTGTTGTAAAATTTTGAAAGTAAATGGCAATCACACTACCAACAACCATACCAATTAATAAATTAGGTGATTTAGGAATGATTTTTTTAACTATAATGGAACTAAATAATGTAGCTAAAGCAATGATAATTAGATAAATATTTAAATCTGGGATGCCTGCAAATAAATCCATCCAAGTATGCAGAAATGATTCCCCTTTAGGCACAAAAATACCTGTAATATGTTTTATTTGGCTAGTTGCAATAAGAATAGCGGCACCAGCAGTAAAACCAATAACTACGGTATGTGAGACAAAATTAACTAGTGAACCTAAGCGAGCAAGACCAAAAGCTAGTTGATAAACCCCTGCTAGAAAAGTAAGTGTAAGTGCGATAGAGATGAATTCAGGTGTACCTGGAACTGCATGATGGCTAACTGCTGAAAAGACTACAATTGAAATAGCTGTTGTAGGCCCTGAAACTAAATGGAAAGACGAACCAAATAATGATGCAATGATAGGCGTAACCATTGCGGTATAAAGTCCATATTCTGGTGGTAAGCCAGCAATTGTTGCAAAAGCTACACCTTGCGGAAGTACAATAACTGCACCAGTTAATCCAGCAATCAAATCTGCTTTAATACTATCCTTGGTTATTAACTTAAACCACACAAGGAATGGAAATATTGATTCTAATTTCATATGTTTTCCTGTTTATTTATAGCATTTTTCGATTGGATAAACTACAGTAATATTTATTTTGAATTTAATTAAGAATTAAGCATTCATAATTAAGAATTGATTGAAATCACTTATAAAGTTGTGGTTCAATTTTTAAAGGATCAACATCTCCAGGTAATATCCTTAGAAAATCATTTAAATCTGGTAACAATGGAACTTCTTCCATTTCAGTCAGAGTTGATTGTTTAAATTTCTGTTCTAACTGTTTAATTCGCATATAGCTATATTTATCGTTGCTGATAGCATTTTCACTCGCTGCATCACGTACGATTATTGGCCGTAAAAAGACCATCAAATTACGTTTAACTTTTTTAATACTTTCAGAACGAAATAACCAACCAATTAATGGCATATCACCAAGCCATGGAACTTTTTTAGTAGTTTTTTGCAATTCTTCGTCTATCAAACCACCCAATACTATCATATTGCCATCTTCAACAATTACAGTGGTTTTTATATTGCGTTTGTTAGTCACAATATCTGAAGCACTGCTAGAAGGACTGATACTAGATACCTCTTGTTCAATATCTAATTTAACAGAATTACCTTCATTTATTTGTGGTCTAACCTTAAGTTTTATACCAACATCTTCCCGTTGTATCGTCTGAAATGGATTACCAATATTATTATTTGCACCAGTATTATTATATTGACCAGTTACAAATGGAACATTTTGGCCTACCACAATTTCAGCTTCTTGATTATCAAGTGTTAACAAAGACGGAGTTGATAACACATTACTATTAGTGTCAGAATCAAGAGCTTGCAGCAAAAGTCCAAAAGTTAGTAAACCAGTATCAGCAAATTTGCCAATTCCTAAAGAAGAACCTATTCCAATATTTGGTATGCTACCTTGGGATGTCGCAGCAGCTAAATCTGCAATTTTACCACCAGCATTATCAAAATTTGTAGTGCCAATTGGACGAGTACCTTTATCGCCATACATCCACCATTGCACACCTAGTTCACGTATCATATCACTAGAAACTTCAGCGATTACAGCTTCCACTAAAACCTGGGCTCTGCGTATATCAAGTTTTCGTATGACTGTTTTAATATTTTGTAATGTTTTAGGAGTTGTAGTAATAATTAGACTGTTAGTATTTTCATCAGCTTGAATATTAGTCTGATTTTGCTCAGTTGCCGATTTATCTTTATCAATCCCATCCATGTTAGAACTTACTCCTTTTAGAATTCCAACTAAATCCTTGGCTTGAGCATAACGCAGATAAATGACTTGAGTATTGCCTTCATTTTGGACTGGAGTATCAAGATGGGTTATTAAAGTACGCAAGCGTAATCTGGTAGCTTTATCTCCACTAATCAATACACTATTAGTTCTATTATCAGCTATTATATTAGTAGTTTTGGTAGTTTGTTGTCGTTCTAAATTACTAATAATTCTGGCTACTTCTATTGCTGTTGCATTTTCTAATACTAGTACTTCAATACCTTCATCATTTGGTTGATCAATCCGACGAATAATTTTTAGTAACCGATTAACATTATTGGCATTATCATAGATTACTAAAGTATTGTTGGCTGGATAGGCTACTAAATGGCCTTGTTGACGAATTAAAGGACGTAATAAAGGGATTAGTTGTGCCGCAGAAACATGTTTTATTTCAACTATTTGAGTTATTAAGCTATTACCAACAACTGGATTTTTATCAATTGGTAATACTGGGCTACTTTGGGATTTAGCAAGGTTATCAGGAATGACTTTTATTATAGAACCAGTGGGAATAGCAGTAAAACCATGAACACTCAATATAGATAAAAAGACATCGTAAATTTGTTTATCATCCATCGGTTCACTTGATACTACAGTTATTTTCCCCTTTACTCTAGGGTCTATCACAAAAGTTTTACCAGTCTCTTTCGAGATTATGTCAATAAAAGCTTTGATATCCATATCTCTAAAATTTAGAGTTACATCAGCGGCATTAACAAAACTTTCCGACAATATCAGACATAACAACAATGCTCTAATAATTATTAACTGGGTGATTTTGAAAAAATTTGAAGGTATGAACACTATTTAAAAATATGTTATTGAGTTGAATAAAAAATAATTTGGAATCCAACATATTAATATATTAAATTCCTTAAAGATAATAACTACATTTTTTCTAATAATTTACGGATAGCCACCTTATCTTCTTCATTGGTAGCCTCTTTAAGATTTTTAGTTAACATTTCCATCTGAGCTTGTTTAGCTGTAATTGGAGCTGCAACTTGTTGTTCATTTGGTGAATTTTTAGGGCTTATCATATTAATTATTTTATCTAAAGTTTGATAGAAAAAATCAACACTATAACCACCTAAGAAACCTATTGCTGCTGCACCAATATCTGGAGCGCCAGTTTCTTGTAAAGTTGGTCCAAATAAATGGTATAATATTCCGCCAGTCAAGCCTCCCATAAATATCCGTAACCAACTAGCTGCTAATTGTTTAGGATTAAGAGTACGATTCACATAACCTTCAGTTAAATCTTTATATAAATAAATTAAAGCTCCTAAAGCTCCATATAAAAATGGGTCAATAAAAGCAGCAAAGCTATCCTCTGTCATATTCGAACCAATAATATACTCTTTAAGCAAAATTATTGAAATCAATGCGATAGCAACCCATAGCATTTTACGGAAAAAATTACGTCCTACAGAACCAGAACCAAGGAATATCCCTTTCCACCAAATTCTATCTATTTCATAATGAGTTGAAGTTGTACGCAAAGTTAATAAACTTACTGGAGAAACTAATTCACTTATTTTAGAGTATAATATTTCTAATTCAGCTTCAGTCCTACAAAGCTCTTCGATTCCTAACTCTTCTGGTGGAGTATAAAAAAGTTTTTTCTTAATTTGTTTGACTTCCATTGCCAGTTCAAAGGAATCTAATTTGCCTGTTTCAGCCGCAAACTCTAATAATTCTTCAATTTCTACATAACGTTCCCGATAACTAGGAGAATAACGAGCTTGTTCTTCACCAGCTAATTCTGGGGCATTGGAATCTAACTCTAAGGGATTAAACACACTCTTAGATTTTTTCTCTGGAGTTTCTGTGGTTGTTGAAGATGGTAATGTATCTGGTGGAGATACTATATCTTTTTTTTGGTCGATTTTATTTTCTGATGACATATTACTTTCTGAATATAGAATAAGAACATTTTTGATTACAACATATACCTAAAAGAATATAGCCATATCCTTTTAAATATAGTTAATTAATTCTCTGTAACGATATATAAGTTTAACATGATTCATAAAAAAAATAGTGAATTTTAATCTTTTATATTTTATTCGATGTTTTTGGTGTTTTTAAATATTGTTCACCTATTAATCCATTGGCAAATTGATATAACATTTTAATTCCACTATAACCTTGTTCGCCAGTTATAGAAGTCATAATATTAGCTAATTCTTCATTACGTTGATATGGTAAATATCGGCTACGTTCGGCAAATTCGATAATTGCTTATTGTTGACTTAAAGTTAAAACTAACGGCATTGGTCGTGGTGGTTCTTTTGATAAAACAGTCACTAGATTATTGGATATTTCATCGGTATAAACCACTATAGTACCAGCAACTAAATCACCCAATCGTTTGAAATTTTTATTCAATAATATGCTTATCAAGCCAAAACCATATAATAATGGTAAAAAATCTATAACTCGTAATAAGTTGCGTATCATGGAAGCTGACCAATCAACAGGAGTGCCTAATTCATGTAATACTTTAATATTCATGGCATCTTTACCAAGGAGTAGCTCCTTGCCTATAAACTTCAAATAACACTGGATAAAACCATTCTAAAATAAATATGGACATCAATAATAAACCAATGCCAAAATCTCCCAACTGACCAAATATAATTACTAAAACTATATAAACAATAGCTCGAATTACAAAATCAATTCCCCAAGCAAATGCCCGTACTACTGGTCCAGCAACTCGCAAGGTAAGTTCAATACCTTCTGGAGTTTCTACGGTATAATTAGTATCAAACATAAGATTACTAGGAAAAATAAAGTTGAAATTGCAATATGTAAAGTGGATAGAAAGTGATTGTAATTTATTGGTTTGCTATCATTAATGATCTATTCCTAATCTAAAATTATAACATAGAATAGAACTTACCCATTGACAAGTTAATATTTTCTTAATGGGAAGTCCTACATAAAAATTATGTTTGAACGTCTAAAAGAAGATATAAATTGTGTTTTTGAACGTGATCCAGCAGCACGTAATTTATTTGAAGTAATACTTTGTTATCCTGGAGTATTAGCATTATTATTTCATCGTTTAAGTTATTCCCTATGGCGTTGGAAACTTAAATTACTAGCCCGTTTATTATCAAATGTATCTCGTTTACTTACCGGAATTGAGATTCATCCAGGAGCTACTATTGGTAGAAGATTTTTTATTGATCATGGTATGGGAGTGGTTATTGGAGAAACTGCCAATATAGGAAATGATTGTACTTTGTATCATGGAGTAACTTTGGGAGGTACTTCATGGCAAAAAGGTAAACGCCATCCAACATTAGGTAATGATGTAGTTATTGGAGCTGGTGCTAAAATTTTAGGCCCAATTGAGATTGGTAATGGAGTACGGGTTGGTTCTAATGCGGTAGTGGTTAAACCCATTCCTGATGGAGCGACTGTAGTTGGAATTCCAGGACGAATTGTAAAAGTTGATACCAATTATAAGAAGCATAATAAACATGCATTAGATCAGAAAATTTTTGATGCGTATGGAATGCCTTATGAAGATTTGGATATTGATCCTATGCAACATGCGGTGAATAATATGTTGGATGATATTCATAAAATAGACACTAAGATGCAATCAATTTGTCGGACATTGAAAACTATGAATGACGACTTACCACCAGATTTGGATTCTTGTAAAATTCGGAATAATAAAAAAAGCGAATTAGAGGAATCTAACTAACACTATTATTAAATCAAAGGTAATTAATTTCCCAATGTAATATGATAATATATGGGTAATCCCTTGTGGTTACCCTTTAAATATTAATAATCAGTCTTCCTGCTAATTATTCAATGGCAACCAAATTGCCTCTACATAATTCATGATAATCCATTAAAAATAATCCTAAAACAATTTCCTAATCTTTCCGAATAATTTGATATCGGAGTTCAAACTTTAGTTTGATTCAAAATAAATCTTGGACTCCGATTTTAAGTTGTGTTAAATTACTATAGTTTAGAAACTAAATTAGGAAAAACCATGAAACAAATTATAACATTAATTCTATTTTTAACTGTAAATATTAGCTATGCTCAAGACACCATAAGTATTATTGGAGTAGGTGATATTATGTTGGGAACTAATTATCCATCAACTCAATATTTGCCTGTAAATAAGGGTAAAAACTTATTAAAAACTTTGCACAGTACTTTACAAGATGCTGATATTACTTTTGGAAATTTAGAAGGTACGATTCTTAATAATGGATCGACGATAAAAAATTGTAAAAAATGTTATGCGTTTCGGATGCCAGAATATTTAGCTGACAATTTGGTTACGGCTGGTTTTGACGTTGTAAGTATAGCTAATAATCATATTCGAGATTTTGGCCAAAAAGGGATTAGAAATACTCTTAAGGTTTTAGATAATTTAGGCATTGAATCTGCTGGTTTGGCTAAACAACGTCCAACTGCTAGTTTTACTAAGAATGGTATTAAATACGGATTTGCTGCATTTGCTCCTAATATTGGTACGGTAGATATTAGGGATATTGCCACAGCTAAACGAATTGTGAAAAACTTAGCTACTACCAACGATATTGTGATTGTATCATTTCATGGTGGAGCAGAAGGTGCTAAAAATCAGCATGTTAAAAATAAATCAGAACGATTTTATGGAGAAAATCGAGGCAATGTATATAAATTTTCCCATGCTGTTATAGATGCTGGAGCTGATATAGTATTTGGACATGGACCACACGTAACTAGAGCAATTGAAGTCTATAAAAATCGGTTTATCGCTTATAGTTTGGGCAATTTTTGTACTTATGGGCGATTTAATTTACGTGGAGTAACTGGTGTAGCTCCAATTATCAAAGTAAATATAGACAAAAAAGATGGCAGTTTTATAAATGCTAAAATTACTTCAATTAAGCAAATCAAAAATAAACATGTAGTTCTTGACTCAAATAGGCAAGCTCTTAATCTTATTCGTAAACTTACTAAACAGGATGGATTTGCAAAGAATATTAAGATTGGAAATGATGGTTGGGTTAGGAGGTTGTAGAGACTATCTATTATTCGGTTATTTATTAACTGAAGTTACGCAGAAAAGATAAAGGTATTTTAATACTTATAAAGTTCATACCCAAAGGTAATTTGCGTAACTTCAGTTACTAAAATTTTAATAATGTTTTAATTTAATAGATTAAAAACATTTTACAATTACTAGCACGTTTTTTGTATAATATATTTAATATCAAAATTTCCAAATTAAGGGCAATAATTTATATGCGATGTTTTAACATAAATATCAATCCATTGACTGGGATAAAAAAACGTATTAACTGTACATTTAAACCTAAAAATTCTCTGCCTAAAATGGTAGTGAAACATCAGTATTTGGATTTACACCAACAAAATATACCACCATTACATAATTTTAATGTTGAATATGCCGCAAATGTAAATTCAAAATCTAACTGGTTAAGTAATAAAGTATTAATAGTAATAATCAGTATAATAATTGCCTTAACTTTTATCTGGTGGCTAACTAACTCCAATGCTTCTATACGATCAATTTCATTTACTTCAACTAGTTCTGAATTAACTAATAATTTAGTAATTCTGACTGAAATAATACCTCTGGAAATCCAAACAGCATTACCTAAAATTTCTAATACTTCAATTGCTGAATATAGTTTGCCAAAATTACCTTGGTTACATCTACGCATTCAATCAGGAGATACTTTAGCTTCTATATTTCAAAAACATAAATTAAAACAATTATATCAAGTCACTCAAATAGAACACACTAAACAACTACGTCAGTTAAAAATTAACCAAGAATTACATATAAAACATGATGTTGAAAAAGTACAAGATTTAATTCTAACATTAAATAAAACTGATGAATTACATATATTCCGTACTGAAGATAAAGAGTTTGATAGTGAAATTAGGCCAATAGGTAGAACTACTAAAATAGTAACGATACATGGTATTGTTGAAACTACATTATCTGCTGCTATTGAAAAAGTCGGTTTATCTAACCAACAATTAAATAAACTGATGGATATATTTATATACGATATTGATTTTGAACGAGATATACAAGTTGGCGATCAATTTAGTGTAATTTATAAACAACATCAGTTTGGTAAAGATATCGAAGAAGGGGATATTTTAGTGGCTGAATTTATTAATCAAAATAAACTATATCAAGCTTTAAGATATACTAATAAGGCTGGCAATACTGATTACTATACTCCAGCAGGAGATAGTTTGCAGAAAATTTCTCTACTTACCACTCCAGTCACTGATTACAAAAGATTAAGTTCCCGTTTTGGAATGCGAAAACATCCGGTTTCTGGTCGTAAACAACTGCATACTGGAGTAGATTATAGTGCGGTACGAGGCACTCCTATTATAGCTGCTGGAGATGCAAAAATTAAATTTTTGGGACGTAAAGGTGGTTATGGTAAAGTAATCATATTAGAACATGGCTCACGAATTAAAACTTTATATGCTCATATGTCAAAATTCGTCAAGGGTCTAAAAATTGGGACTGAAGTTTCACAAGGTGAGATTATTGGATATGTTGGTATGACTGGTAGAACCACTGGACCACATTTACACTATGAAGTATTAATAGATAATGATTACCAGAATCCATTAGATTTTAAACAGGCATTTTCTTTACCAATAGCAGAAGCTAACCAGTCGCATTTTTTCCAAAAGACTAAAAAGTTACTAGCTCAGTTAAATGAAATTAACCAAACTTCAGCACCAATTAAATTAGCACAATCCGCAGTATCAATGTTAAAACAACATGCTACAGATAACAATAATTAAGGAGTGATTGATGTATATTGGACTTATGTCTGGTACTAGTATAGATGCTATTGATGTAATATTGGCTGATTTCATTGGCAACGAAATCCATATACATGCGGTACATTCACATCCCTGGCCACAGGATTTACGAGATACTTTATTAACTCTTAGTCAAACAACTAAAGATCAAAGTGTTTTACATGATATAGCTATCCTTGATGTAAAAACTGGTAAATTATTTGCTGAAGCTACTCTTGCAATGTTAGAACAATCAAATATTTCTAAGGAAAAAATTGATGCTATTGGTAGTCCTGGTCAAACTTTATATCATCATCCTGATGGTAATCCTGCTTATACTTGGCAACTTGGTGATCCTAATGTAATTGCTCAAATGACTGGAATTACCACAATAGCAGATTTTAGACGACGTGATGTAGCTGCTGGTGGACAAGGCGCTCCTTTAGCCCCAGCATTTCATAATGCCTATATGCGTAGTCATGAAGAAAATCGAGGAGTATTAAATATTGGTGGAATTGCTAATCTTACCGTATTATCAGCTGATAAAACACAACCGGTTATTGGTTTTGATACTGGACCAGGAAATGCTTTATTAGATGCCTTTGCCTATCAACAACAACATTTAAGAGTTGATATTGATGGTGCTTGGGCTGCTTCAGGTCAGATTCATAGTGATTTATTAAATGATATGTTAGCAGATGAATATCTTGTTCGGTCAGCTCCCAAAAGTACTGGGCGAGATTATTTTAATTTAGAATGGTTAAGTTATCATACCTTAGGTCTCTCCTTGCCATCAGAAGATATACAAGCAACTTTATGTCAATTTACCATCGATAGCATTGCAAATACTATAAAATCATATGATATTCAACGTTTATTAGTATGTGGTGGCGGAGTACATAATTCATTATTAATGCAAGGATTAGCAGATAAATTACCAAATTGTAAAGTGGAATCTACGGATGCAATTGGGATTAATCCTGATTTGGTTGAGGCGATTTGTTTTGCTTGGTTAGCTAGACAGAGATTAAATAATCAATTTAGTAATTTGCCATCAGTTACTGGAGCTAAACAAGCGGTAACATTAGGTGCAATTTATATATAATATTGTTATCCTTTCATCCAAATAATTAATTTATCAGAGATATTACAATGCAACCTGATGTTATAAAAATATATCCTCAAGAACCTAGTTCTATTAAGTTAATATTAACTTTGGCTATTGCTGGTTTAATTTCTGGGCTTGCTATTATAGCGATTTATGAGGCTACTTTACCAACCATTACGGAATATAAAGCTAAGGTATTACGTGAAGCTGTATTTAAAGTGTTGCCAGGAGTTACCAAAATTCAGAAATTACAATATCTTGATAATAAATTTCAACCAATTGATTCAGAAGAGAATAATCAGGAAATAATTTACGCTGGTTTTGATTCAGAAGAAAATTTAGTTGGTTATGCCATTAGTGCGTCAGGTACTGGATTCCAAGATACTATTCATATATTGTATGGATATATTCCTCAGAAAGATTTAATAGTTGGGATGGAAGTTTTAGATAGTAGAGAAACCCCTGGCTTAGGAGATAAGATTTATAAAGATGCTGATTATAAAGCTAATTTTACCTCATTAACAGTAAAACCAACTATTGTTTTTGTAAAAAAAGGTATGAAGTCAGCGTCTAATCAAGTGGATTCAATAACTGGTGCAACTATTTCTTCTAGAGCTGTGGTTAAGATAATTAATAAATCTAATAGTAAATGGTTGGATAGGATCAAGAAGCAATAGAGTTATATAGACTATATCATTAACTAAAACAATATGTTGAAATTTTAAGTTAGTTCAAGTAGGGTGGATAACTGATTTGTTGTAGCCCATCCTATTTGCTTTGAGTAAGAATTTAGCCACAATCTTTAATTCCTGATTTTGACAATTATTTTTTACAAGTTGAAAAATCTAATTTATCATCTGAATTTTTAGAAGTAGTTGCAATTTTATCATTAGTTTCAAGTAAATAAGTTGATGATTGATAATCGTAAGGAGTTAAAGGGCTGCCATTAATTTTCTGAACTGTAAAACTGCTACCTCGCATACTACATGGTCGCTTTATTAAACTACTAGCTTCCACAACTTCATCTGATAATACAACTAAAAATCCTTCCATATCTATATCAGGAGAATCAATCTTAATTTCGCCATCAATACCAAGTTTAGAAGAAGCACTAATCAAACTATTTGGAGAAGTAATAAATTGTTCAGCAATTATATGGATATTACCTCCATGTCCTTCATTAGCTTGAGCAATAATTTTACTGCCATTCATAATAACAAAGTCAGGATTATTAATTGTTATATTACCTCCATCACCACTACCACCTTGAACACTAGTGGTAATATTAGCTTTTTCCAATAATAATAAATCATGATTATTTATATAAATATCTCCACCACCAGCATTTTGACTTGAGGTATTGATAAGCCCATTGTGCAAGGTAATAGTTTTGGCATTAATATCTATATCGCCTGAATGACCAGCTTTATCAATAATACGTTCTGAATTAGAGTAAATTCCACTGATAGAAACAGTGTTTTGATTAGAATCTGAAGTTACGCAAAGTATTATAAATGTAACCATAAATAATGTAAATTCAAAGTAAATTAAGTTATAATCAAAAAATGGATAAATATCAATTAGATTTGTATACAGATTACTTAAT
>DAOUSL010000421.1 GCA_030627235.1 Thioploca sp. | reverse complement strand
TCCCAGGGCCCAGGATCCCAGGATCTGGGTCCCAGGGCCCAGGATCCCAGGATCTGGGTCCCAGGACCCAGGACCCAGGATCTGGGTCCCAGGGCCCAGGATCCCAGGATCTGGGTCCCAGGGCCCAGGATCCCAGGATCTGGGTCCCAGGACCCAGGATCCCAGGAGCTGGGCCCAGGACCCAGGATCTGGGTCCCAGGACCCAGGATCCCAGGATCGGGCCAGATCTGACGGATCCCGTCAGTTTGGATCGGAAATGACAAAAAATGACAAAAATGACAAAAAATGACAAAAACGTCGCTATAGGCCGACCTCCTCTAAAATCGTTCGAATCTCGGGTGTCTGTTTAAAAAAAAATCGAAAAAAAAATTCCAAAAAAAATAATGGGATACTAGGTGTGAACCGTACGTGGCGGCGTCACCACTGCTGCGCAGAAGTATACTATATCCGGGTGTTTATCCAGAGGCGTTAGCCATCGTATGATCTTTTTCTTCCTCCCTACGTTTCTGCATTTATTGCCAGGTATCGCAGTAATAGATATAGAATAGCTATAGGAAGTGAGAGAATACGAACAACTCACCTTACGAAGATAAGGTGCAAACACATCCTGGTAGCCGGAGCGTGGATATAAAATCCAGGCGCTTTTGGGTTTTGGAGGATCTGGGATCCTGGGCCCAGGACCCAGGGTCCTGGCCCAGGACCCAGGATCCAGGGTCCCAGGACCCTGGATCTGGGTCCCAGGACCCAGATCTGGGCCCGGGAGGCCCAGATCTGGGCCCGGGAGGCCCAGAATCCCGAAAAGTGGACCAAAATGTCGAAAAAGGGGCCCAAAAGCCCGGAAATGCGTCGGATCGGGCCTAGGCTCAGGTCCCAGGACTTTCAACACGACGTCTACGTAAGGATCCCAAAGGGGCCGTTCTAGGTACCCTTTTTTCAATAATGACCAAATCGTTTCTCACGGGTTAATTAAGTGTGGGATCGGGCCGATCTGGGCCGGCCGGCCCAGGACCCCGGATCCTGGCCAGGACCCCGGATCTGGGCCTCAGGACCCCGGATCTGGGCCTCAGGACCCGGATCTGGGCCTCAGGACCCCGGATCTGGGCCTCAGGACCCCGGATCTGGGTCCCAGGACCCTGGATCTGGGTCCCAGGGCCCAGGATCCCAGGATCCAGGGTCCCAGGGCCCAGGATCCCAGGATCCAGGGTCCCAGGACCCCGGATCTGGGTCCCAGGACCCCGGATCTGGGTCCCAGGGCCCCGGATCTGGGTCCCAGGACCCCGGATCTGGGTCCCAGGAGGCCCAGGAATCCC
>DAOUSL010000291.1 GCA_030627235.1 Thioploca sp. | reverse complement strand
TGCTACAACAGAAATAGTACATTTAGTTTTGCCGACACACAATCTAACAAATTGAAGGGAATCATAAACTAAATTAACCAAAAGGAATGTGTTTTAGAATATTATAATCGGAAAAAATAGACAATTAATTTATGACAATAGACAAAATATATAACAATGGAAACCTTAGTGCTCGATCATATAACATTTGTAGATGTAATAAAATTGCAACTATTCTAGAATTAAAAATATTAGGTTAATATACCTAAGTCTCACCTTTTTCATGAAATATTATTACCTTTGTAAAAGATATGTTCACAGGTACGAATTCAATAGATTTTTCTAATTATTTCACAAATCATGAAATTTGTTTAGAATACATTACAAAAATCAAATGGTCTGACGATAAGTTTTCTTGTAGGAAATGTGGACATAATAATTTCTGTAAAGGAAAAAAGATGTATAGTAGAAGGTGTACAAAGTGTAAATATGATGAGTCACCAACATCCAAAACAATGTTTGAAAGGATTGATTTTGATTTAGTTAAAGCATTTCATTTTCTATATCGATTGAGTGTTAAGAAAAAAGGGATGTCAAGTTATGAACTTGCTAATGAATTCACTCTTACACAAAAGACATGTTGGAAGTTTAGAAATAAAGTTCAATTTGCAATGAAAAGTTCTGAACAGTTTCTGCTTGAAGGTAATGTTGATGTTGATGAATTTTTAGTCGGAGGTCCTGAAAAAGGGAAGAGAGGACGGAGTCATGGTAAAAAGAAACTTGTGATAATTGCATTAGAAAGAACCGATTCAGGTGGCTATGGACGCTCATATTCACGCATGATAGAGCGTTCATCAACAAAAGAATTTCGTCCATTTTTTGAAGCTCATATTTCAAAAAATGCAAATATAAGAACTGATAAATGGGCTGCATATACTCCTTTGACTGATGAATATTTAAACTTAGAACAAATTGATTCAGCTAATGGTCTTAATTTTAGAGAATTACATATTCAAATAATGAACTTTAAAGGTTGGCTTAGAGGGATACATCATCATTGTGACGAGAAATTTATGCAAGGCTATTTAGATGAATATAATTTTAGATTTAATAGAAGAAGTCACTTAAGTAGCATTTTTCATAAACTTACGGAACGTATGGTACTGAAATACAGAGAGAAAAATAGTGCGACTTAAGTATATTAACCTACAACTTAATATGTACAAATCTACTTCTCCAAAAATATTAGATTCAGAAAAACACACCTACCAAGCGAACTTAGTTTTTGATACTGCCACCTGTATTAGCCCCTTAACCTATCGGACACTATTATATTTATAAATTAGTAATATATTTAGAATTATGTCCAAGAAAAGAAATTTTAGTACAGAAGAAAAGCTGAGTATTTTAAAAGAAAGTTCAGAAGAAGGAGTAACTATCACCTTAAAAAAGCATGGTATTTATCCAGCAACTTATTACGGTTGGAAGAAAAAGTTTGAAGAAATGGGAGAAGAAGGCTTGGCTCATGGTGTTACTCCCAAGCAATTGAAAGAAATAAGGCGGCTTGAAAAAGAGAATGAATTACTCAAGAAATTATTAGCGGAAAAAGAGTTAGAAGTCCATTTGCAGGATGAGATGCTAAAAAAGAAATATGCCTGGGCGAAAAAAAAGAATTAGCTTGTAAATATATTGGTTTAGGCTTGAGAAGAGATAGAGTTTTATCTATTTTAAAAATCAGCAAACATCAGTATTATTATAATCAAACATCTAATCGTTCAGGCAGAAGAGCTTCTCAAACAACATTTAAGAAAACGGATAGTGTATCATTGGAAGTTAACAATCAACAAGTTATTGAAGATATAATAATGATTCAATCAGACCGAGACACGAATTACGGCTATCGTAAGATGTGTATTGCATTGATGTTAATGGGTTATTTCATCAATCATAAAAAGGTATATCGCCTTATGAAAACAGGATTACTATTAAAAGAAAAATATAAAAAACAAGACAAAGTATATGCTAAATATCGTATTGTAACACCTAAAAATCCTTTAGAGCTTATAGAGATGGATATAAAATATGTTTGGATAGAATCGGATAAGCGTTATAGCTTTGTTTTAAACATTATAGATACTTTTACAAGACATATACTTTACTGGGGAGTTGGGTTTCAAATGAAGGCTAAAGATGTTAAAATAGCCTTTGAAAGAGTGATAGAAATTTATTTACAGCCAGCAGATATGTTAAATAAAAAAATAGATATTGAAATACGAAATGATAATGGACCTCAATTTGGAGCTAAAATAATTCGTGATTTTTTTAAAGAAAACTATCTAAATCAAGTATTTACACACCCTTATACTCCACAAGAGAATGGTCATGTAGAAAGTTTTCATCAAATTTTGTCAAAAGGAATTTCAGACCAAGTGTTTTGGACTATCGAAGAGTTAAATGTTAGGTTGACAGTATTTTATGAGAAATATAACAATACAAGATTACACAGTTCGATCGCTAACCTTCCTCCTCGAATATTTTGGGATTTATGGAATGCAAACTACATTGACAGAATTGAACTCCCTAAAAAAAGAGTTAAATTCAAATTAAAAATACCTTATCAAGACCTATTATCGGGCAATAGGAACTTGAAAGAAGCCTCTTGTTTGGATTTTGAGAGGCTCGAAGCCGATCAAAATTCATAAAAAGAAGTGGTTGAGCTCAACACACTTCAGCAATTTTCGGTTCAAAAGTCACCATCAATCGCCTCTTGTTAGTGCAAAGATATGAAGAAAATTAACTACATTTGAAACTCAAATGAAAATTGTCCGATTAATAGGGAGCTAAACCACTATCTAACCAAACTATGAAAACATATACAAGCGTTATCCAACATAAAACTAAAAGAATGGCCAAATTAATTACATC
>DAOUSL010000314.1 GCA_030627235.1 Thioploca sp. | reverse complement strand
TTGAAATAAACCAATTCTGTCCAAATGTTTTATTATATTGGGGAGGTATTTTTGAATCTAAACAATTAAGGCATTTAACATACCCAAATTATCCAATAATATTTAATTTTTTTAATTATAATAATCTATTAGATAAACAAGCAGATCTTTATCTTTCCACTCAAAAAGATCATATATTACGTGGAGAATATGATCCTAAATTAGTATCTTATCAACCAATAGCAACTACATTTATGAAACCAAGAAAATTTTCTTATGCTTGGAAAGATGTTAAAAATTCAGCTAATGAAATCACTCTAATTACTGCATTTGGAGGTAATAGACTTGCTGGGATTTTAAATAATTATTCCAAAAATAGATTAAATGCTTTTTTTGCAATTTTAGAAAAATATCCTTTAGTACGTTGGGTATTTATGGGCGTTGAAAATGCTGATAAAATTTTTGCAATAGATCCACGTTTTAATGTTTATAAGAATCGAGATCAATTTGAAGTTAAAAGTAGAGAAAAATATTTAAGAGCCTTTTATGATCATTGTAATTTGTATGTGCATTTACCTAATATGTCTGGTGGTGCAGGTGGAGTGACAATGGCTAGAGAACAAAATTTAGCAGTATTATGTTATAAAAATAGTGATGCCTGTAATGTTCAGCATCCTAAAGCTATTTATCATAATGATAATGATTTTTTTAATGCAATTAATTTTTATGTTGAACATCCTGAAGCTAGAATTGCCTTAGGAAAAGAATTGAAAACATATTTACTAGATAATTTTTCTCCAGAAGCAGTTGCTAAACAATTGAGAGAAAATATTTTATTAGCTATTGAAAATTATAACAAGCGAATTTCTAATAAAAATGATGAGATAAACTAAATGATTGTTGGCAATGGGTTAATAGCACAAGCATTTAAACAACAAGAATCATTATTTGAAAATGTAATTATCTTTGCAAGTGGAGTTTCTAACTCAAAAAACAACCATAAATCTGAATATACCAGAGAACTTAATAAAATCAAACAATATTCTAATACAACCCTAAAATTTATATATTTTAGCAGTATCCATGTATTAGATCCTAGCCAAAAAGATAAATCTTACTTTAAATTTAAATTTAAGGTTGAAACTTATATTAAGCAAAACTTTTCAAATTATATAATATATAGGTTGCCTGTGATTATGGGTAATGGTGGATATAAATATTCATTATTTAATTTTTTGCATGACTCAATAATGAATCAAAAAGAAATGCAAATACATATTAATGCTCATAGATATATTATGGACATAGAAAACATGGTGTTTTTTGTTGCTAAAACAATCTATATTGACAACCAAATTATAAACTTTGTATTTGACAAACCTTTTAATATTATTGATATAATTTCATCTTATGAAAAAGTTTTAAATATTCAAGCAATATATAAGCTAGTTGATGGCGGTATAAAATTTAATGTTGATAATAATAAGTTTAAAAAAATTCTAAATAGATCAGATTTAAAAGAATTTACCCTTCAAAGTTATTTAGAAAAAATTATTAGAAAATACTATTCATAATTAATTATTTGCATAATTCCATGCAATCAAATATAGAGTAGCTTTAAGTATTTACAAAAAACAAGAATTAGTAACCACTAGATACAATATATAAACAACATTACCCACATTTATTTAAATAAAACACCATGAAAAGAGATATAAATAAAGTAATAGCTGTTAATCATTCAGTGCGTCGTATGCATGCTCTGGCTAAACAAATTAACATAAAAAATTATTTAGAAATTGGAGTTGCACATGGAGGTACATTTTTAAATCTTACACTACCTTATAAAACTGCAGTTGATCCTAAATTTAGATTTTCATTAGATGAAATTCGTAAACAACATCCAAATGATAATTTTCAAGAATTGAGTTCGGATAATTTTTTTTCAACATTAGCTACAAATATATATTACGATTTAGTATTTATTGATGGGTTACATACATTTGAGCAAACTTATAGGGACTTATGTAATGTCTTATTACATTCTAAATCCAATACTATTATTTTAATTGATGACACCAAACCTAATGATGTATATTCTACTATTAGGCAGCAGCATAAGTGTTATAAACGCCATGGTGAAACAGGCAATAACGATAAATCTTGGCATGGAGATGTATTTAAAGTTGTATTTGCCTTACATGATTTTCATCCAGGATTAAATTATCGTACTATTGTAGGTTCAGGAACTCCGCAAACTTTAGTTTGGCGTTCTAATAATGGCTGGAGAGAACCAAAATTTAATTCATTAGAAACTATTTCTAGGTTAAGCTATTTTGATCTTATGGATAATATGAATA
>DAOUSL010000285.1 GCA_030627235.1 Thioploca sp. | reverse complement strand
ATTTTGTTATAAAATAATTTTGTATTATCAAATATATTTTATTATCACATAATCTTATTTATAACTTTACATCTATAACACTACCCAAAATTCTAATAATTTAGGATTATGATGTGATTTTAATAGAAAAATCTTCTATTAAGTTATGAATTGAGATAATTAATTCTTCATTACTACATGCTTCTTTTTTAAAGATATTTTCTACTTGACTATTTAAATTAGAATATTCTTTGGCAGTTAAAGCTTTGGCAGTAAGAACTACAACTGGAATAGAACGCCATACTTCATGATTACGTAAATTATCAAGAAATTCAAATCCATCCATTACTGGCATATCTAAATCCAATAATATTAAAGATGGTTTTTTATGATCAAGATGTTCCAAAGCTATCTTGCCATTTTCAGCTTTAAATACTCTCCAACCTTGATGCTCTAAGATTATTGCTGTGGTATCGCGTACTATATCGTTATCATCCACTACCATAATTAAACCAGTAGCTTCATTTTGTACCTTATACTTTTCTAACACCTGAGCCAGTTGAGCTTGTTGAATCGGCTTAGTAATATAATCTGTTACTCCCATAGCATGTCCCATATGTTTATCTGCTTCTATAGAAACAATAATTACAGGAATATCAGATAATAACGAATTTCTTTTTAATAGAGATAGAACCTGCCAACCATTTATACCAGGCATATTTATATCTAATAAAATAGTATCAGGCCGTAATTTTTTAGCTAATCTAAGTCCTTCTTCACCATTAGAAGCCGTAGCAACCGCATAACCAAGTCGGCTTAATTCTTTTTGTAACAAGTCCCGTACTGCTACTTCATCATCAATTACTAAAATTATTCCATCACCTTTTAATAGGGTTTTATTAGTCGATTCTTCTTTAGGTTTAGTGATAACTTTATTAATATTAGCTTGTAAAGGTATATGTAAGGTGAAAATACTACCAATTCCAAATTCACTATCAACTGTAATATTACCGCCCAACATTTCAACAAATTGTTTAGTAATAGCTAAACCCAAACCAGTACCTCCAAACCTACGAGTTGTAGATGAGTCTGCTTGAGTAAAAGGTTGAAATAAATTTTCTTGTTGCTCGTCTGTAATACCGATTCCGTCATCAATTATACAAAAAACTACCCAATCAATATTATCTTTTATATTATGAGCAATTTCAAGATGAATTGTACCTTGTTCTGTAAATTTAGCTGAATTACTGAGTAGATTTAATAAAATTTGTCTTAGTTTAGTAATATCAGTATACATTTCGCCCAGTTTTTCTGGATAGACTACTTTCAGAATATTTTTTTTATTTTCTATAAGTGGTTTAATATCAATAATAATTTCTTTAACAAAATTATCTAGGCTAAAAGATTCAAAAAATACATCCATTTTACCAGCTTCAATTTTAGTAATATCTAATACATCACTGATAAGTCCTAATAAATGTTCTCCAGCCACATGGATTTTCTGTAAATCAGGAGTAAAATCATCCTGTTCTAAATCTTCTGCATCTTCCATTAACATTTCACTATAACCAATAATAGCATTTAATGGAGTACGCAATTCATGACTCATATTTGCTAGAAAAGTACTTTTAGCTTGATTAGTCTTTTCAGCTATTGTCTTGGCTTGTTCAGCAGATTCTTTAGCTAAACGTAAAGTATTTTCCGCCTGTTTTTGTTCTGTAATATCAACTACATGAGTCCAAACAAAATATTTGCCATTGTGAGGAATAACTAAACTGGATAATCTAATTGGTACTAAACTCTTATTTTTTCTAATATATTCTTTTTCATAAGGCCCATAACGACCATTATTTTTTAATTGTCTTAATTGTTCTTTTTCAATATTTAGATACTTATTTGGTGTTATATCTAATAAATCTAATTGTAAAGTTTCTTCAACAGAGTAACCAATTATATTTGCAAAAGCTGGATTTACTTCTACTAAACTACCATTGATATCACTTAATACTAAACCAATCAATGATTCCCTGATTAAAGTACGGGTGAATTTTTCGCTTTCAGATAATGCGTTTGCTATTCGTTTACGTTCTTGAATCTCTTTTTGTAGTTGTGAGTTTTTTTCTTTTAATTCCTGAGTACGTTTAATAACTTCATCTTCTAAATTATCATGTAATTCAACTAATTGTTTTTCAAAGGCATCCCCATGTTCAGCAACTAATTCTAATGAAATTTCTAAATGCTTTTTTTCTTTTAATAACTTTTTTTCTTGTCTTTGTAAATGATTTATTTGTACTAATAATTCTGCTTTTGAAACATCTTCTTTAGAACTACACATTTCGGCTAATAAATGTCTAGCAGCTCCATCTATAATAGCTTTTAATGAACCTTCCAACTGATCTTTTTCTTGTACTAATGAATCTATTTGGTTGCGTAAGTGCTTTATTTCTGTTAAAAGCTGTACATTTGGAATGTTATTTTTAAACATAAGTTATAAACCATAGATTTTGGTTTTTGATTATAGTTTGACAGGAAAAGTAGAGACAAAGTCTCTACATTAAATTTAATCTAATTGGACACTTAAAGTTGGTGCTAAACGTTGTAAATTTTTTAATAGTTTTTCTTGCCAAGCAACTTTCTTTTGGCCTTTAATTATCAAATCAATTTCAAGTGCTTCTACATCAAATACATTGATAATAAATCTAGTTACCATATTAATACCAGAACTATTTAAGAATTTTAAATTACATAAATCTATTGTCAAATTCTCTTTTTGTCCACTAGCTGCAGTGTTTAAAAGCTGTAATATAGGCCCATACTCTTTAGTTCCATTCAATAATAATGATCCGCTACAAAGTACCACAGCATTATCTGGGTCATAAACAATGTTATATTTTTCTGCCCTTATTTCCATTTTTAAACCTCGTAACTGAAGTTACGCAAAGTAAAATAAATACTAGAATAAGAATAACTAACAAAAATAATGTTAGATAGCCTTCAAAACTTGTAGTTCGTGAAAAGCAGTTTTGATAGCTTTAAGATAT
>DAOUSL010000268.1 GCA_030627235.1 Thioploca sp. | reverse complement strand
TTGAAATAAACCAATTCTGTCCAAATGTTTTATTATATTGGGGAGGTATTTTTGAATCTAAACAATTAAGGCATTTAACATACCCAAATTATCCAATAATATTTAATTTTTTTAATTATTATAATAAAGTAGATAAGCAAGCCGACTTGTATCTTGTTAGACAAAAAAATCAAACATTAAATGGTGAATATAATCCTGAGTTAGTAGTTTATCAACCACCAGCAGTCAGATTTCAAATTCCAATAGATTTTACCTATTCTGAAGATCAAGTAAAAATATCCATTAACGAAATAACTATTGTCACTGCTTTAAGTAGCGATAGATTAGCAACAGCACTTAAAAACTATTCAGGAACTAGATTAAATAGCTTATTTACTATTTTAGAAAAAAATCCTATGGTACGCTGGATATTTGTAGGCGTTAAAAATGCTGATAAAATTTTTGCAATAGATCCACGTTTTAATGCTTATAAAGATCGAGGGCAATTTGAAGTTAAGAATAACGAAAAATATTTAAGTGCATTTTATAAACATTGTGATTTGTATGTACATTTACCGGGTATATCTGGTGGTGGTGGTGGAGTTAGAATGGCAATAGATAAAAAATTAGCAACACTTTGTTATAAAAATAGTGATGCATGTAATACTCAAAATCCAAAAGCTATATACAATAATGACAAAGATTTTTTTAATGCAATTAATTTTTATGTTGAACATCCTGAAGCTAGAATTGCCTTAGGAAAAGAATTGAAAAAATATTTACTGGATAATTTTACTCCAGAAATTGTTGCTGAACAATTAAGAGAAAATATATTATTAGCAATTAAAAACTATAGACAACGTATTATTTCAACAAGTTAGAATTTACAACAAATCCAATATGAAATACTTTGAAAAACAATGGATATTTATTGCTGGAACACAAAGATCTGGAACAACATCATTTTATAATTATATCTCTAAAGATAAAAAAATTTTAATGATTAATCCAGTTAAACCTGAACCTAAGTTTTTAATAAATCTACATTCAAACTTAAATAACATTAAAATATGGGAAAAAAAATCTGATGAATTTAATTTAATCTGTGAAAAATCTACAAGTTACATTGAATATCCAAAAGTTGCACAAAATATTGCAGATAATTTCACAAATTATGAAATTGTATTTTTACTTAGAGATCCAGTTGAAAGGGCTATATCTAATTACTATTTTTCATTAACAAATCATTTAGAATCTAGAGAAATTGCAGAAGCTTTATTTAGCCTCAATAACAATAAACTTTTTTATAATACATCAGTCAATCCATTTAAATATCTTGAAAGAGGAATGTATTATAAATATTTAGATCCTTATTTTAACATTTTAAATGTTAATAAAATAACCCTTGTTATTTTAGAAAAATTCATTTTAGATGACGAATATAAAAAATACATCCTGTTAAAAATTGGCGTTGATTTAGAATGTTTAAAACATCCTTTCATTAAAAAAAATAGTTCTCCACATTTTCCAAAAATTGATTCTTTCACAAAGAAAAAATTGATTAATTACTATAAGACTCCAAATAATATTTTAAAAAATAAATTTGGTGTGGATATTTCTTTTTGGCACTAAATTTAATTTATTATGACTATAGCATTTAATAAGCCAACTTTTATAGGACATGAAAAAACACATGTTTTATCTGCAATGCAATCAGCCAAACTTTCTGGAGATGGTGATTTTAGTAATAAATGTCAAGCTTGGTTTGAAACTAAATTAAATTGTAATAAAGCTTTATTAACTCCATCAGCTACTGCCGCTTTGGAAATGGTTGCAATATTAATTGATATTCAAGCTGGCGATGAAGTAATTATGCCCAGCTATACTTTTGTAAGTACAGCTAATGCTTTTGTACTACGTGGTGCAACTATAGTATTTGTAGATATTGATCCATTCACTATGAATATAGATTCCAATTTAATTGAATCTGCAATTACTGCTAATACTAAAGCTATAGTTGTAGTGCATTATGCAGGTGTTAGTTGTGATATGGATACAATTATGCAATTTGCAAATGCAAATAATATATATGTAATTGAAGATGCCGCCCAAGGTATGATGAGCACTTACAAAAGCAAAGCTTTAGGTTCTATAGGACATTTTGGGGTTTATAGTTTTCATGAGACTAAAAACTATACTAGTGGTGGAGAAGGCGGCTTATTAATTATTAATTCTGCGGAATTTGTTGAAGATGCAGAAATTATTCGTGAAAAAGGTACTAATAGAAGTCAATTTTTTCGTGGTCAAGTAGATAAATATACTTGGGTTAGTTTAGGTAGTAGCTATTTACCATGTGAATTACAGGCTGCTTATTTATATGCGCAATTAGAACATGCTGAAAGTATTAATCAAAATCGCTTAATTACATGGAATACTTATTTACAATCTTTATCTAATTTAAAATTAAACCAGTCAATTCAATTACAGCATATACCCACATACTGTAAACATAATGCACACATGTTTTATTTAAAGTTACATAATATTGAGCAACGAACACAATTTATTAACTACCTAAAATTACATGACATAATGGCAGTGTTTCACTATATTCCTCTGCATTCATCTCCAGCTGGTAAAAAATATGGTAGATTTCATGGTACAGATAAATATACCACCCAAGAAAGTGAAAAATTAGTGCGAATACCAATATTTTACAATATGCAATATTCACAAATTCAAAAAATAATTCAAACTATATTTAATTTTTTTTAATAAAAAATATTCGATCTAATGAAGTCAATATTAGAAATTAATATAAATAAATTCAATTTCATAATTTCCCTATTAATTGTTTTAAATGCTCATAATCTTTTACAACATCCATTTGCAATAAAGTAATTAATTTATAACATATACCCATAATGTGCTTAATTAAGTCACTTTAAAAATACAATTAAACCACCTGTTTAAAAGGTATTTGCCAAACGTCATGTAAAAAGTCAATTAAAATGATTGTTTACATGTAAAATAAATTAGTTTTTGTCGTTATGTTGTCTAATAATGGGTTATCAATCACTTTCTAGACCTAATATTTACTAACAAACCATGAAATTTACTAATACTAAATATTTTTCCGAATTGAATATTTTCAACTGTTAACTACAATATCTACAGATACAATCCAACTTATTTATTAAGTCACTTTAAAAATACAATTAAATCACTTGTTTAAAAGGTATTTATCAAATACCCTTTAAGAATGCAATTCAATTGACTGTTTACATGCAAAATAAATTAGTTTTCGTCGTTATATTATCTAATAATGGGTTATTATTAATCACTTTCTAAACCTGATCTTTACTAACAACTATGAAATTTGCTGATCCAACTAATGATATTGCCTTTAAAAAAATCTTTGGCGATCAAAACCAACCTGAAATTTTGATTTCGTTTTTAAATGCAATTTTAGATTTTCAAG
>DAOUSL010000394.1 GCA_030627235.1 Thioploca sp. | reverse complement strand
GATAGGTTTAATTTCCATAATTCTATGTTTTAAATTGTGTCAGTATCAATTTTATCGTAATCAGCGGTGTAGTATCCCCATTTTTAAGACAATTCTAAAGGAGACTTTTTTTCTAATAATTTATTATTTTGATGATGATTATGTGATGTTGACTTGTTGGAAACTCGAGGTACGAGAGTTTTCAATAAATCAATATCAGCGTATTGCTTAGGTGATTTAAAACCAAGAGCAGTATGTGGTCGATAATTATTATAATCCTCTATCCATATGTCTGTTTGATCTCTTACTTCCATTAGGTCTTTAAATATATATGCATCTAGTACGCTTTCTCTATAGGTTCTGTTTAATCTTTCAATAAAGGCGTTTTGCGTTGGTTTTCCTGGTTGAATATAATGAAAATCAATTTGCATCATAGCACTCCAATCTTGTATAATATGTGCAATAAATTCAGGACCATTATCCACCCTTATTTTTCTTGGAACGCCTCTTTTCTTGGTTAATCTATTCAAAATATAAACTACTTTTTTACTTGGAAATGAATAATCTACTTCAACATGTAGCGCCTCTCTGTTATAATCATCCATCACATTAAAAGATCTAATCTTTCGTTTGTTTTCTAAAGCATCACTTACAAAATCTATACTCCAAGTATCATTAATTTGAGTTGGCACTTGTAATGTTTCTTTAACTCTACTAGGTAATCGCTTCTTCTTTTTCCTACGCAAACTTAAGCCCATGGATTGATAAACTCTAAAAACTCGTTTGTGATTCCATATGACTCCTTGATTTCTTATACGATGATAGCTCAACCAAAATCCTTCTTGAGGATGCGCTTCTATATTTTTATTTAATGCATCCATGATTGCTGAATCATCTTTCTTTTTTGACTTGTGATAATAACCCGATTTACTTAAACTTAACACCTTACACGCCCTGTGAATGCTACATGCTTTTACTTTGTTAAGTTCAATAACAATGTCCTTTTTTATACAGGGCTTTAAAGCTTTTTTTCAATAATCTCTTTGGCTACTTTTAAATCTAAAGCTAATTCAGCATACATATGCTTGAGCTTTTGATTTTCTAATTCCAACTCTTTTAGCCGTTTTAAAGATTTGGTGTCCATGCCCTGATATCGTTGCCGCCATTTGTAAAAGGTTGCTTTACTTACTCCATGATCCCGGAGTATCGTTTTTACTTCTTTGCCATTATCATACTCCCGCAAGATGGTACTGATTTGTTCTGGTGTGAATCGTTTTGCTTTCATAATTTACAGTTTAAAGTTAACATTTTTTGTCTACTTATAAACTGTCTTATTTTTGGGGGATATTACAATTGTATTATAAACCTCCTCAAAATTTTCGCCCTTTATCGAAAAATCATCATAACTGTTAACCCGAACATCATT
>DAOUSL010000054.1 GCA_030627235.1 Thioploca sp. | reverse complement strand
TGGGACGGGCATTTCCAAATACGTCGATTCGACGGAATTAGAAAATTCAATAAATACAGATGATTATGAGCTACTCCCAAAACAAGGTTTAACCATAGAATATGATAGAAAAACTGGACTTGCCAAAATAATAGGTGGTGAATTATCCATCATCAAAACTAAACGTGGCAAGTATGGTGGTACATGGGCTCATTTGCAAGTTTTAACTCATGCAGCTGGAAAATTAAACGCTGACTTTTTAGTAGAAATTATCCATGTTTTTCTTAATGATAAAATATTGGGATGGCGTGATATTGGTGGTGATAATTATATCTCTTTAAATATTGCTATTGATAATTTTTTACCTGGTCGTGAAGCTATAAACTCGAACATGGGTATTTATATCAATACTGCTAAATTGCTTAAAGCTAAGATACTTGGGAAAAATGGTAAATGGAATACTGCTACTCCAATACAATTGACTAAACGGGCTAAGTTTGAAGAAAAGCTGATTGGTTTCCTTGAGATGAACCTTGTCCGTGATTGGAATCATCTTAAAGAATTAATTCATAGATTATAATCTCTAACCTTATCTTAGAAACTAATCTTTAGAATATAAAAAATAGCATTATAAAATATCTTAAACTTCATTACCTTCCTAACTAAAATCATCTAAAACAACTTAATGAGATAGGATTTTGAATATTAATTCATTTAATAAATTATTAAAATTATCTGTAGGAGAAGTACATTTATGGCTAACTTTTCCAAATCTTATACAAGAACCAGACTTACTCACAACCTACAATAAATTATTAACCGAAGAAGAACAAAATAAAAAACAACGATTTCATTTTCAAAAACATCAGCATCAATATCTGATTACTAGAGCTTTAATTCGTAGTATTTTATCACGTTATATAGCTTTAGAACCACATACTTGGCAATTTAAGAAAAATAAATATGGTCGTCCAGAAGTGATTACTGATATTTTACCACTTCGTTTTAATTTATCACATACTGATGACTTAATTATATGTGGAGTAATGTTGGAAAAAGATATAGGAGTAGATGTTGAAGGGATAAATCGTAAGAATGCTACTAAAGATATTGCAACTAGATTTTTTTCCACTCAAGAAGTTATTGATTTGTTTTCTAAACCAAATAGTAGAAATTTCTTTGATTATTGGACTTTAAAAGAATCTTACATTAAAGCTCGTGGGATGGGTTTATCTTTGCCATTACATAAATTTACTTTTTATATTGCGGATAATATTAAAATTTCCTTTAATTCAGACATACATGACGATCCAAATCAATGGCAATTTTGGTTATTAGAGCCTACGCCTCAACATAGAATAGCAATTTCAGTGCGTAGTAAAATGAAGTTAAATTTAAGTATCAAAACTACTATCCCTTTAATATCAGAACAAAAATTCATTTGTCCAATTTTAAAAAGATAGTATGTGATTTTCTTACAGACTATAATACATATCAAATTCAATTGGGTGAGTAGTCATGCGTAAGCGAGTTACTTCTTCCATTTTTAGTTCAATGTAAGCATCAATCACATCTTTAGTGAATACACCACCTTGCAATAAAAACTCATGATCACTTTCCAAAGAGTCTAAAGCCTGTTCTAAAGATAAACAAACAGTTGGAATATTTTTTTCTTCTTCTGGTGGTAAATCATATAAATCTTTATCCATAGCTTCACCAGGATGAATCTTATTTATAATTCCGTCTAAGCCAGCCATTAACATAGCACTAAAAGCAAAGTAAGGATTAGCAGTAGAATCTGGGAAACGTACTTCAATCCGACGACCTTTAGGATTTGGTACAAAAGGAATTCGTATCGCAGCAGAACGATTGCGAGCTGAATAGGCTAATAATGCTGGAGCTTCAAATCCTGGAACTAAACGCTTATAACTATTAGTGCTAGCATTAGTGAAAGCATTAAGGGCTCGAGCATGTTTAATAATTCCGCCAATGTAATATAAAGCTTCATCTGACAGATTACCGTATTTATCCCCAGCAAATATATTAGTGCCATTTTTAGATAAAGACTGATGGACATGCATACCACTACCATTATCACCTACCAAAGGTTTAGGCATAAAGGTAGCTGTTTTGCCATAGCTGTAAGCAATATTCATCACTACATATTTCAGAATTTGTACTTCGTCAGCTTTTTTAACTAAAGTATTGAAAGCTACGCCAATTTCACCTTGACCAGCAGTAGCAACTTCATGATGGTGAACTTCAACTGGAATTCCCATTTCTTCTAAGGATAAACACATTGAAGAACGAATATCATGCTGGGAATCAACTGGTGGCACTGGGAAATATCCACCTTTAAGAGAAGGTCTATGGCCTAAGTTACCATCTTTATATAATTTTTCTGAATTCCAACCAGCCTCTTCTGAATCTACTTTGCAGAAAGAACCTCTGATATCTGAACCCCAACGCACATCATCAAAGATAAAAAACTCATTTTCTGGACCAAAATAAGCAGTATCAGCAATACCAGTAGATTGTAAATAGGTTATAGCACGTTTTGCTAACGAACGTGGATCACGCTCATAACCTTGCATAGTAGTTGGTTCAATTACATCACAACGTAAATTTAAAGTAGTTTCATCAGAAAATGGATCAAGAACTATAGTATCAGGGTCTGGCATCAGAATCATGTCAGATTCATTAATACTCTTCCAACCCGCAATTGATGAACCATCAAACATTTTACCATCAATAAAAAAATCGTTATCAATAGTATTAGAACGTACAGTTACATGTTGTTCTTTACCTTTAGTGTCTGTAAATCGCAAGTCAACAAAACTAACATTAAATTCCTTTATCATGTCTAATACATTTTCACCAGCCATATAGCATTCCTTTATTTAGAAAGTTGGGATTATAAGTTAACATTTTGCCATAGTTTTGATTATAAAGCTAGTTTGTTAATATCCTAAATGATTTTTAGATTTTTCTAAGTAATTTAATAAAATCCCTTATATATTTATGGATTAGTTGTTAATTAAAATATATATTTTATATACAAGCTAAATAACTAATAGCTATAATTTAGGATATAACAAAGGAGAAAATTTATTTAGAATTAAAGATTTTTGGGTTTGATGATGGTTGCAGTTATATTGGATGTTTGGAGATTTATGTTAAGGTGTATAATGATATTAAAAAATACACCTTACATTGAATATTAATTTCCCAAACAAATCCCAACTTTATTAGCTGTTTCTATCCAAGAATGATCAAGTGGAACAATTTTACGTTTACCAACTATTTCTTCTAACTTTACTGGTAAAACTCGTTCTCCCTTAACGGCCATCATGACGCCATACTCTTCTTTTTTTATCATATCAGTACAAGCTGTACCTAATCTAGTAGCTAATAAACGATCAGTAGCCGAAGGAGTACCACCTCGTTGTAAATGACCTAGAGTTGTTATCCTTGATTCTAATCCAGTCAAGCTTTCAAGTTGTTCTGTGAGATGTCTAGTATTATCAGCTTGTTGAGATTTAAACTGACTCAGTTGTTCTTTAAGTAAATTTTTAGCTTTTTTATTTTTGGCTTTATTACTAGATTTCTCATTGGATTTAATAAACTTAGCATCTTTTTGTGACATTGCACCTTCTGCCACTACTACAATACTAAAGTTTTTTCCATATCTACTGCGTTGCCGGATAGCATTAGCGACAGTATTAATATCATAAGGCATTTCTGGAATTAATACTACATGAGCTCCTCCAGCAATCCCAGCTCCCAAAGCTAACCAACCGGCATTATGTCCCATTACTTCTATTACTATAATCCGATGATGGCTATGAGCAGTACTGTGCAAACGATCAATCGCATCAGTAGCTATGCCCAGTGCTGTATCAAATCCCAAAGTAGTATCTGTCATTGCTAAATCATTATCGATTGTTTTAGGCAATGTGATAATATTCAATCCAGCTTGCCGTAATCGAAACGCATTTTTATGAGTACCACCACCACCTAGACAAACTAATACATCTAAATGATGTTTATAGTAAGTTTCAACAATTGTATCAGTCATATCCAATATTTTGCTACCTATTGGCATACGATGTGGTTTATCACGACTCGTACCTAATAAAGTTCCTCCAACAATCAAAATACCTGATAGAGCTGCTTCATCCAGACGTACAGTACGATTTTCTACTAAACCACGAAAACCATCACGAAAACCAATAAATTGCATACCAAAAGAACCAATAGCGGATTTTCCGATTGCTCTGATTGCCGCATTAAGTCCTGGGCTATCACCACCTGCAGTAAGTATACCTACCGATTTTGCCATAAAGAATTCCTGATTAAGTGATCCTATTGTATATTTTTGTGTAATATGAGTACTATTATTTCAAAATATTGACTAGATTTAAAAATCTTAATATTCTGAGTATATAGTCTTTACCATCGATTAATAAAAAATGCTTACTTACCGATTTTAGTTTCTTGACCAGTTAATAATTTACGAATATTGGAACAGTGTCTCCAAAGTAATAACATACCGATTGCAATACATATAATTCTATATTCCCAGATTGGAGTAAACCAAAACATATATATTGGAGCTGATATGGCAGTAACAATTGCTGCTAATGATGAATAACGTAATAATATAGCTATACTTACCCATGTTCCTAAAGCTGCCAAACCAACTGGCCAAATCAACGCAATTAAAGCTCCAAATGCAGTTGCAACTCCTTTACCACCTTGGAAATTAAAGAAAATTGGATATAAATGGCCAATAAAAACAGCAATCGTAACTCCTGCCAATATTATTACAGAACTAGTAAGTAGTTTAGCAATTAACACTGCTGCTACACCCTTCAATATGTCCAACAATAAAGTTATTATCGCTGCTTTTTTGCCTCCATGCCGTAATACATTGGTTGCTCCAGGATTACCAGAACCTTGAGTGCGTGGATCAGCTAATCCCATAGCTTTACATACTAACATTGCACCAGATACAGAACCTAATAAATAAGCTAAAACTACTAATAAACTTTCAATAAGCATAATTATTTCAATAAATATAGAATCCTAAAATAGCTGTTCAGGGATAACCGTTGACTTTTTAACAGTACGTTTCTTTTTCTTCTTTTTAGTTGCTTTTGACTTATACTTAGGTTTAGACTTGTACTTAGATTTAGATTTAGATTTAGACCTAGATTTAGATTTAGACCTAGATTTAGATCTAGATTTAGACCTAGATTTAGACCTAGAACGTTTTGTTTTTCTGGATTTTTTACCAGTAGCAGTAGAACGATATCTTCTAGGTAAAGATCGAATAGATTTCCCCTTAAAAGCAACTCGCATAAAATCAATCCACATAGGTAATGCCGTTCTACCACCAGTTTCTTTATAACCTAAGGAACGTGGTTTATCAAAACCAATCCAAACCGCAGTAACTATATCAGGATTATACCCAACAAACCAAGCGTCTCGTAAATTACTTGTAGTACCAGTTTTACCAGCTATATCACTGCGTTTAAGTTTTTTAGCTTTTTTAGCTGTCCCAATTCTAATTACATCTTTTAACATAGAAGTCATAGAATAGGCATTATGTGATGTTATAGCTTTTGGTGCATAGCGAGGTATTTGATCGCAATTATCATGGGAAGTTAAAATATCTTTGTTTTCGTCTAATTTAGATGTTAAAATTTCAACTGGACATCGTCGGCATATTTTCAATGGATTACTAGAATAAACCACTTTGCCATAACTATTTTCAATCCGATCAATAAAATATGGTTTTACCCGAAATCCGCCATTAGCAAATACTGCATAACCAGTAGCTAATTTTAATGGAGTAACCTCACCAGTACCTAAGGCAATAGTAAAATTTTTAGGCATATCTTTTTTATTAAAACCAAATTTAGTCAAATAGTTAACAGTATAATTAACTCCTACTTTTTCTAACAGTCGAACTGCAGATACATTATGTGAATAAGCTAAAGCTCTACGCAAAGTAGTCCAACCATAATATCTCTTGCTATAATTACGAGGTCGCCATCTTTTACCACCACCAAGTTTATATACTATTGGAGCATCATTAATCGAACTATTGGATGAAAAGCCTCTGGATAAAGCTGCTGAATAAATAAATGGTTTAAAGGTTGAACCAGGTTGTCGTTTGGCTTGAGTAACCCTGTTAAATTTACTATTAAAATAATGAAAACCACCTGACAAAGCAATAATAGCCCCATCTTTTGGATTAATAGTTATTAAAGCCCCTTCAACTTGTGGAACTTGCGATAAACGCCAACTGACATCTTTAAACTTTAAATTTTGCATACCCACTTCTGTAAGTGGCTGTTCTTTAGATGTTTTATTGTCTTTCTTGGCTGATGATGATAGTTTAGGAACTGCCATGATAATATCACCAGGTTTTACTATACTTCGAGCAGTTTTTGGATAACGACCTCGCCGATATGAGGTTATATAACGTCTAGCCCAAGATAATCCTCTCCATTTAATAGTAAATTCTCCAGCCTTAGAATTAAAAGCAACAATACTTTTATACCTAACTTTAAGTACTATACTTGGTATTAAATCATCTAAAACTGGATATTTTTGTAAAGCTTTGGTTGCCCATCTACTTGTATCAATATCTTTAAGTTTTTTTGGTATTGGTACGTTATCAATTGCACCAGTATATCCATGTCTTCGATCATAACGTAATAAATTTTTGCGTACAACTACATTAGCTTTTTTTTGCAGATTACTATCAATAGTGGTAAAAACTCGATAGCCACTGTGAGTCACATCATCACCAAATCTATCTGTCAAATAAGAACGTACCATTTCGGCAATATATAAACCATCAAGTTTGGGAATTAATTTATATATTTTTGCAGTTATTGGAGTATTAACCGCTATTTTATATTCTTCTGCACCAATATATTTTAAACTCAACATTCGTCCTAATACATAATTTCTGCGTTCTAAGGCTCGTTTTGGATTATTTATCGGATTATTTGCTGAAGGTGCTTTGGGTAAAGTTGCTATCATAGCCAATTGGGCTAAAGTCAACTTGTCTATATCTGTACCATAGTAAATTTCGGCTGCTGCTCCTACTCCATAAGCATGATTACCAAAAAATATCTTATTCAAATACAATCTGAGTATTTCTTCTTTAGTTAATTCTTCTTCGATTTTAAAGGCTAATAGAATTTCATTAAACTTACGGCCATAAGTTCTTTTATGAGTAAGAAAGAAATTACGAGCAACTTGCATGGTAATAGTACTACCACCTTGACGTTTTTCTCCTGTTTTTAATAAACTAACAACTGCTCTTAATAAACCTTTTAAATCGACTCCACTATGTTCAAAAAATCGACTATCTTCTGCTGCTAATATAGCTTTAGCTAAAAGTGGAGGAATTTGACCGTCATCCAATGGAATACGCCGTTGTTCTCCATATTTTGCAATAAAAGCCTTGTCTTTAGTATAAATATGTAATGGAACTTGTAAACGTATATCTCTCAACAGTTCAACTGATGGTAATTGGGGTATGAAATACCATTTTACAGCGGCTACAGTAGTTATCGCTATTAATGCACTTAATAGTCCCATTAGTAATGTAGTGCGTAAAACTAGATAAAATTTGTCTCTAATATTCATGAAAAATTAATGCGTAGGTTTAATTAAGAATTATTATTTTGAATAGTCTCTTTGAGATATTTAAGAAAATTTTAATTATTAGGGTATGCTATGATTTAGTAAAATTTATGAGAATAATATTTAAGCATGTTACCATATTACTGTGGATTTAAATAATCTTTGTTACAAAATATTGATTATAAATTTTAGTCTTTAAGCCATGTTAGGTAAACTAGAATAATTAATATGTAAAAAATGTTTAATATTAATCTTGACATATAGTTATTTACAGTGTTTAATGTATAGTATTAGGTATTCTTTCTATCTAACTGAAACTTTTAGTAGTATTGAAAATTATTAAGATAATTCTTAATTAATATTTACTGTTATAAAATATATTATGAGTTTATTAAGCTTAAAACCAGACCCTTTAATGGGAATTGATATTAGTACTACTGCCATTAAATTGCTTGAGCTAAGTAAAGCTGGCAAAGGCTATAAAGTTGAAAGTTATGGTATAGAATTGTTGCCAGATAAAGCTATAGAAGATAAGAAAATAGTTCCTGATGCGGTAGAAACTGTTGGTGACGCTATTTCTGCTGTGTTAAAACGAGCAAAACCTAAATCACAGTTTGCTGCTATTGCAGTAGCAGGCCCTGAAGTTATTACTAAAGAAATAACTATGGATAAAATTCCTGATTCAGATATGAAGGAATTAATTGAAGATGATCCTGCTACACATTTAGGTCAGGACATTGAAGATATTCAACTTGATTTTCAAGTGATAGGGCCGAATGAAAGAGAACCTGATCGAGTTGATGTACTATTAGCTGCCTGTAGAAGTGAAACTCTAGAAGCACATACAACAGTTTTAGAAATGGCTAAATTAACTGCTAAAGTTATTGACATAGAAAAATACGCTCTTGAAAGGGCATTTATTATGATAGCAGAAAATGATCCAGATATTAATGAAGGTGAGATAATAGCATTAATTGAAGTAGGAGCAACTACAACCATAATGAATGTGTTGGGTGAAAATCAAAATATTATATACTCTCATGAAGAAATGTTTGGTGGTAAACAACTTATCGAACAAATTCAATCTGTTTATGAATTAACTTATGAAGAGGCTCATTTAGGTACTCGTGATGGTGGTCTTCCAGATTCATATGAAACTGATGTATTGGAATCATTTAGAGATGAAATGGCTCAACAGATTAGTATAATGGTACAATCTTATTATTCTCAATCAACTTATGGAAAATTATCCCACATTTTAATTTCCGGTGGATGTGCTTCTATACCAAATATTATTGAACAAGTTGAAACCAAAGTAGGTGGTCACGTGTCTATTGCTAACCCATTAGCTTCAATGTCAGTTGCTTCACGAGTAAGTAAAAAAGCTTTAGCAGATGACGCACCTTCCTTAATGGTTGCCTGTGGACTTGCCCTGCGAACTTTTGACGAGTATTAAATTATGTCTCCACGTATTAATCTGCTACCTTGGCGCGATACGCTTAAAAAAGAACGTGAAATTCGTTTTGGAGTTATCACTGGTATTTCTTTATTTTTGACTGTTTTGGTGATATTGGGAATACATCTTTATTTTCAAGGTGAAATCAACTATCAACAATCTCGTAATGATTATTTACAAAAACAAATTAAAATCGCTGAAGCAAAAATTGAAGAAATTAAAACTTTAGATGAAAAGAAACAACGTTTAATAGAACGTATGAGTGTCATTCAAGAGTTGGAAGAAAATCGACCACAAATTGTACATCTGTTTGACGAATTAGTTAAGCAAATACCGAATGGAGTTTATTTTACTAATATGGTCCAAAAAGGTAATAAAATAACTCTTGATGGAACTGCTCAATCTAAGGCACGAGTGTCATCATTAATGGGTAAATTTGAAGAATCGGAATGGTTGGCTAATCCTAAAATTTATATTATTGAATCTGATGGAGAAGCTAAAAATAACTTTCAATTGGAAGTTACTCAAGCTGTTCCTTCAATAGAGAATTAGTAAGCCATTATGAAAACAGAAGAATTTAAAAATTTAGAACCTAAGAATTTTGGTAACTGGCCAATTCCAATTAAAGGAATAATAATCATTATATTATGCGTAATTGCATTTATAGCTGGATTATGGTTTGATACTAAAATTCAAATTGAGAATTTAGCAGAAATAACTGCACAAGAAGATGAATTAAAAAATGATTTCAAAAATAAGCAATGGCAATCTGCTACTTTACCAAAACTTAAAGAACAATTGATTCAAATAGAATCTACTCTTTCTGAAATGTTACGCAAGCTACCTAATAAGGCTCAAGTTGATGAATTGATTAGAGATATTTCTCAAGCTGTTTTGGCTAGTGGTTTAAAACAAGAATTGTTTCAACCTGACTATAGAGGTGAAAAAGAAGAAAAAAATATTTATGTGAAGTTGCCAATAAAATTACGTGCTAAAGGCAATTATCATGCTTTTGGTAAATTTATTAGTAATGTTGCAGCAATGAATCGTATTGTAACTTTACATGATGTTAATATAAAATCGGGCAAAGGTGATGAACAGATGCTTACCTTAGAAATGACAGCTCAAATTTATCGTTATCTTGAAGTTGAAGAAGAAGATGATGATTCTAAAAAGAAAACTGCTGGTAAAAGACCAAAAAAATGAACTAAAGCCTCTTTATTAAAGAAACAATAACATCTTAATCAAATTTCCCTGTTAATATTATGAATAAATCAATATCAAATTATTATATTTTCTTGGTGATATTATTTCTATCATCATGTAGTGATAAAAATATAAATGATTTAGAATCCTATGTAGCCAAAATTAATGCCAGAAAAAACCCACATGTTGATGCTATTCCAGAAGTAAAACAGATTCCCCCTTATTATTATTCTGTACAACATAAAAGAGATCCATTTGTACCAATATTAGATACCAAAAATAATTTAGGTGATAAAATTGACCTGAATACTAGAGCTGGCAAAAAAACTGAAGATTGTCCTGATCCAAAAGACCCTAGTCGAGTAAGAGTGGGTTTGGAATTAATTCCACTTGATACTCTACAAATGGTTGGAAGTTTAAAAATAAGAAATATATTATGGGGACTTTTAGTATTAAGAAGTGAAAATACAATATATCGAGTTAAAACCGATGATTACATTGGAGAAAATTATGGAAGAATTATTAGTATTTCAGATGAAGAAATTAAAGTTTTGGAAAAAGTCCCAAATGACGATGGTTGTTGGGATAAAAAAGAAACTGTTATTCATATGTTTGGTGATTAGCAACTAAGGTATATTGTTATGAAATCTAAATTTTTTAAATATGTATATAGTATAATTATAGCTATGTTGATTGGAATTAATTTAACTTCAACAGTTATTGCTTTTAGTGGCATAAATAAACTGGAAAAAATAGATTTTTCTACTATGCCTGGTAATAAAGTGCAAATTCAATTGGTATTTGCTAATAGCAATATAACTCATAGAAGTTTTTCTACTGATAATCCAGCTCGAATAGTACTAGATTTCCCTAATATTACGTTAGGATTACCCAAAAAATCGAATATTATAGGTATAGGGGTTGTACAAAATACTAATGCAGTAGAAACCCAAGATCGAACTCGTATTGTTTTAAGTTTAGTGCATATGGTGCCATTCAACATAGTAGTTGAAAATAAGCGAGTATTAATATCTATAGAAAATATGTCATCTCAAAGTTCTTCTAAATCTAATAATTTGCTGAATGATTCTCCATTACAGAATACTAAATTAGAAAATACAAATATTAGGCAAAAACCTTTTGGATTATCAGGTGATCATATACAAGATATTAGTTTTAACCGTACTAAAGAAGGTGCTGGACAAGTCGCTATTACCTTATCTAATCCCAATATTATAGTAAGTGTAGATATGGAGCATGAAGTTAATAATTTAGCGATAAAAATTCTTAATACTAAATTACCAAGAAAATTAGATCGACGATTAGATGTAATGGATTTTGCTACTTCAATTTCTTTTGTAGATACTTTTTCTAAAAGAGGTGATGTTTTTATAAATATTAGTGTTAGAGGCAATTATGAATATCATGCTTATCAAACAAATAATGTTTATACAATTGAAGTAAAAGAAAAAGTAGAAATTAAACAGGAAAAACTTACAATTGAAGAACGCAAGTATGAAGGACAATTAGTTTCTTTTAATTTCCAAAATATTAACGTACGAGCCTCATTGTCATTATTATTTGATTTACCAGGAGTTAATTTAAATATGGTTGCTGGTGAAGAAGTAAAAGGTTACGTAACTTTACGTTTAAAAAATATTCCTTGGGATCAAGCTTTAGATATAATTCTTGAGGCAAGAGGCTTGGGAATGCGTAAAATAGGCAATGTGGTTATGATAGATTTAAAAAAGAATATTGATGAACGCAGACAAAGAGAATTAACCGCCCAGCAAAAAATCAAAGAACTTGAACCACTTTATAGCGAATTTATTACCATAAACTATGCTAAAGCTAATGATATTGTTGGCCTATTAAAAACAGGTGGACAACATTCGTTTATTTCAAGAAGAGGTAGCGTTTCCATGGATGAAAGAACTAATACAGTAATCATTCAAGATACTTCTGCTAAAATAAAAGAAATAAGAAATTTGATTTCTTCATTGGATACTCCAGTACGTCAAGTTTTGATTGAATCACGAATTGTCGTAGCTAATAGTAGTTTTGGTAAAGAGTTAGGAGTCAAATTTGGTTATAGTGGCAATGAAGATTTAGGTCATGGGAATGGAATTGTATTAGGAGGTAAGTTAGGTGGTGATACAAGATTTTCTAGTGGTACAGGATTTACCAGTGAAAATAGTACGGTTGGAGAAGGAGAAGGAGAGAATCTTTTAATAAGTCTACCTGCATCTGCTCCAACAGCAGCACTTGGTTTAGCAGTTGGTAAAATTGGTAGTTATTTACTTCAATTAGAATTATCTGCTATGCAATCTGAGGGCAATGGTGAAATTGTGTCAAGCCCTCGGGTCATTACTGGTAATCAGCAAGAGGCTGTTATAACTCAAGGCACAGAAATTCCTTATTTCCAATCAGCCGGTATAGGTGCTGTCGCTCAAGTCCAATTTAAACAAGCAGTTTTAGAACTTAAAGTAACTCCTCAGATAACTCCTGACGATAGAGTTAGTATGACATTAGAGATTAAAAAAGATTCTCCAGGTGCTGAACTGGGTGGAGAAATTAGTATCGAAAAACGAGAAGTAAAAACTAATGTTCTGGTTGATAATGGTGAAACAGTTGTACTGGGTGGAGTATATGAACGTAGTGAACGTAATTCAATGAGAAGAATTCCGTTTTTTTCTGATTTACCGCTTATTGGTGCTTTATTTAGGCATAAATCCCGTAGTACTGCTAAGTCTGAGCTATTAATTTTTGTTACTCCAAAGATTTTAAAAGAAGCTACTTAGAGACAATACCTTCACCAATGTCAAAATGTTTCGAGAATGAGGTGCGATTTCCCAAAATCCTGATATTACTTAGATTTCGAGAAATCCGCTATGCTCCATTCCCGAAATAACCATTGGCGAAAGTATTGTAGATAATTTATTTAATATTAACCCACATAAAAGGAAATATATATGCGTTTTACGATTCGATGGCTAATACTAATATTTATGTTAGCTTTATTAAATGCTTGTGGTGGTGAAAGCGATGAGCCGAGTAATTTTTTGGGTGATACTGGAGGAGATGTAGGAGGTAAACCAATAGATACATCTAACCGATTGGGTGGAATTGATGTTATTGGTGTTCCAGGAGCGATACTGATTACTAGTGGTGGCAGAGCAAATATTAGTTTTACTACTGTTGGAGCCGATATAGAACGTTTAGGAGAATTAGCTCCTAATATCCCACTTAATATTACTGTACATCCAGAAGGATCAGCTAAATTAGAAAATGTACCAACTAGCAGTGATAGTCAAGGTAATGTAAGTTTTTCAGTTAGCCGTGCTGGGAGTGGGACAGTATTTATTAATATTAGTGGTAGGGATTATATGAAAAAAGGTTTTAATATTCCCATCTATTTTGGTGCCTCAGTCACTGCTGACATTATTAGTAATGACAATATTGCTCCAGCTGATGGCATCACTCCAACTGATATTAAAGTTATAGCTCGTGATGCTTATGGTACTAGTATTCCAGATATTCCAGTTGATTTTGCTTTTCCACTCGATTCATTTGCAGTACCTAATGCAGTTGGTGTTACCAATGATGCCGGAGAAGTTACTATAGGTATCACTAATACTATTCCACAAACAACTAAAGTAACTCCATTTGCCGGTGGTATGGCAGCTGGACCTCTTACACTTGAATTTATTGCTGGTCAAATAGCTACTAATCCTAGTAGTATTGACTTTATTATCAAGAATAATAATGTGCTTCCTGATGGAAGTAAAGCAACTTTAATAGTAATAGCTAGAGACGAAAGTGGTTCTCCAGTTCCTTATGTTCCAGTGAATATATCTAGTAATTCAGCAACAGCTAAACTAATTATTGGCGGTGAATCTAAGAGCTTGTTTATTAATGGTAATACTGGTAAAGATGGTAGTTTTGAACTGGATATAATTAATACAATTGCTGAAACGGTAAATATTACGGCCACGACTAATACTGGTAATACAACAACAGATAGTTCAACGATTATTACAATCCAACAGGATATTATCTTTTCAGATAATGGAACAACTGTTGATAATACTAAAATTATCACTATAGAATTATACCAACCTAAGAATAACCCTCAAATTGCTAATGGTACTGATCCTGTATATTTAACTGGTCGAGTTTTAGATGAAGATAACGAACCTGTTGTTGATCAAGAGGTTGTGATTATTGTAAGTGGTGGTTCTGCAATTATAACAAGAGATAATGAAGGCAAAACTGATAATAGCGGTCGATTTTCGGCTACCTTAACTGATAATTTTACTGAAACTTTTTCTGCTAAAGCTGTTGCTGGTGGGGTAAATAGTGATGAGGTAAATGTTACTTTTACTAATTCTGTTGATCCTGATATTCCTAGCACTGGCAAAGTTCAATCTGTAGTTCTACTGGCTTCACCAAATAATCAAATTGCGAATGGAGAAGATATAATTAATTTAACTGCTATCGTGCGTGATAGTAATAATACTCCATTAAAAGATATTTCAGTATCTATTTCCGCTGATTCCAATACTGCTATTTTTGATAAAGGCATAGCTATTACTGGTGAAAGTGGAACAGCTACTTTTAGTTTAACTAATACTATTACTGATAATTTCACTGTTACTATAAATGCTCAAGATTCGACAGCTTCAACTAATGTTAGATTTAGCGGTTCAGGGGAAATTAAAACTTTAGATACTGATGTGGCTAATAATAATCAGCTTGCTAATGGTAGTGATGCTATTCTAATTAATGCGATTGCTAAAGACAGTAGTGGTAATTTAATTGGTGGAGTACCTATTTTTGTACAAATGTCCGCAGGTATTACTGCCAGAGCAGAACCATCCCAAGGCGTTACTGATAGCAATGGTTTATTTTCTACTAGTATAACCTCTAACGAAGCTGGCAATGTTAATGTAACTATTGCTGCTGCTGGAACTGGGATTGCAAATTTTGAAACTATTAATTTTCAAGCATTTAATGGAATTCCTAGTAGTATTGATTTGCAAGTAAGCAATAATTCTCAACCAGCTAATGGTGAAGCTAAAGTAGATTTAGTAGTAATTCCACGTGATATTAACAATAATCCTTTGTTTGGAATCAATATTAATTTAATTGCCAGTGTGTCTGATATTGTAATTGAGCCAAACAGTGGCACTACTAATGAATTAGGTGAATTTTTTGCCAGTGTAACTAGCACTAGAGAACAGCAATTTACTATTGATGCAGTAGTAGAAGGTTTATCAGAACCTAAAGATACTGAAACTATAATTTTTAAATCAATCGATTTTGAAGTTAAAGACTTAAATGTCAGTGTGGTTCGTAATAATCAATTGGCCACTGGTGATGATGCTGATTTTGCTCAAATTAACGTCATTGCAAGAGATACAAACAGTTTACCAGTAGCTGGAGTTCCTATCAATGTTCAACTATCTAATAATCCAGCAGCAATCGTTAAATTTGATAGCCCATTTACTGATGCTAATGGTTTATTTATCGCTAGAATTACTTCTACATCTGCGGGTAAAATCCCAGTTACAATTAGTGTTGAAGGAGTTAATGCTAAAGTTCCTCCTCAAAATAAAGAAATAATATTTAACGCATCAAATATATCTACTCCGGCAAAAGTTGACATCCAATTAGAAGGTAGTTTGCAACCAGAAGTAAACTCTACAGTTACTATATTAGTTGTTCCAAGAGATGATAATAATGCTCCGATTCCAAACATTGATGTTACTTTAGCAAGCGATTCTATTAATATTATCTTTGATCCACAAGAAGGTACTACTAATGAATTAGGTGAATTTAGGACTAAAGTTACTAATCCAGTGATTGAGACTGTTTCAATAACAGCTATATCTAAAGGAGTACAAAGTGAGATATTACCGATTACTTTTGGCCAAAGTGTTAGTACTTTAATAGTAACAGTAGTTAACGATAATCAACTCGCAAATGGTTCTGATGCAATTGAAATTCAAGTTGTTACCAGAAATAATTCTGGCAGTGCTGTTGCTAACGTGCCTATTGCAGTACAAATGCCACCTAGTGCAGCAGTAGCAGATTTATCTTTTAATGATGGAATGACTGATGCAAATGGATTCTTTAGTATAAAAATTACTTCTTCAGTTGCTAGTGAAGTTTCAGTTACAGTTTCAGTGAGAGATACCGCTATAGCAGCTCCGCCTAAATTCATAAACTTTAGGGCAGATAGTACTATTAATGTAACTCCAAATAAAATTGAATTAGTAGTTAATGGGACAGCAGTGGCAGACGGTAAGTCAACAATTGATTTGTTAGTGACACCGCGTGATAGTTCTGGCAATCCATTGGCTGGAGTTAGTATTGAATTACTACAAGATTCAAATGATACAATTATCGCTGAACCAACAGGAACTACTAATGCATTGGGAGAGTTTCGTACTACTATAACTACAATACCAGAAGTGATAGGACGGGTATTGACCGAAGCAATAATAGTCAATATAACGACTGTAGCTAATGGAGTGGTTAGTAAACAATCAGTAGCTGCTATTTTTACTCCTCCCACAACCCCTAGAGCTAGTCTAACTTTAACTGTAACTAATGAGAATCCTCTGTTAAATGAAGATGTTACTCTAACTATATTAGCTCGGGATGAAAATGGTTTCGCAGTAAAAAATATATCGATAAAACTACGAACTGAACCAGTAGGTACTCCAGATGTAACCGGTTCAGTTGTATTTGGTGCAATTGAAGGTAAAACTTCAGAAGAAAACGGTACATTCACTACTACTATTAAAAATAGTCAAGCTGGTACTGTGAAAATAATTGCAACAATGTTAAATCAAGAAGGTGGTGATCCCATAGCTGTGAATAGTTCACCAGTCAATATTACTTTCCAAGAAGAAGGTGGTCCATTACCTCAGGAAGTTAATGAAGTTAGTTTGATAACTGATAATCCTACCCTAAAATCGGAAGGTAATACTGAAGGGATAATTCTCACAGCTATTGTTAAAAATAAAGATAATAATTTAGTAAAAGATGTTGGAGTTAATTTTGAGGCTGATTCTGGTAATTTGCAATTAATAGATGATCAAGGAAACCCTGTTGTTGAATCAATTACTGATGATAATGGACGTGCTTATGCTCGCCTTACTACAGTTGGTAATGCTGACAACAGGGATATCAAAGTTATAGTAACAGTATCCAGTAGCATCGCTGATCCAGATACCAATGATAAGATTCGGAAGGACGATATTATCATTCAGGTTATCGGTACTACTATTACAATATCTGGTTCTAGGTCAATCGTTCAATTTGAGGAAGATACTTTTACCATTTCTTTACGAAATTCTGATAATAAACCAATAGCTAATCAATTGTTGAGAATTACTTCTGATTTAAATAATGCTTTTAATTCAGTAGATGGAAGTATAGATATCACCACTGATTCTAATGGTCAGGCAAATGTGACATTTACAGCTAATAATTCAGGCACTGGCGAAGATATTATAAAAGTTAGTAAACCAAATGTACCTGGCATTCAAACTAGCACTCTTGTAATAACAATTTCTGACGATACTCTAAAAGTTATTTCAGATTCCATTTCAAGTAATCTTTGTACAGATATAACTTCTATTGATGAAGATACTAATAATAATGGTATATTAGACATTGATTTGTTAGAAGATATTAATAATAATGGCAAACTTGATCTTGGTTGTAGAATATCACTTAATCAGGAACAGGCATTTGAAGTTACTTGGCAAAAAAGTGGTAGTCCAGTATTTAATGAGATTAATATCTCTACAACTCGTGGCTTACTTAGTAGTTCAAACATAACTATGAATCAGCCAGATCAACCCGCTCGTTTTACTATTATCTCTGATAATGCTGGACCTGCAACCATAATAGTGAGTGGCAATCGAGTTTCTCCACCAGGGCCTACTCTACAACTTGAAATTAAATTTATTGCTGAAGAAGCTCGCTTTATTAATGTGCAGGCTAATCCTTCAGTAATTGGGACTAATCCTGTAGATACTGATAATGAAAGAAGTGAAGTATTAGCTATAGTACGTGATCCTCAGAATAATTTGGTAGCTGATAAGCAAGTGAACTTTTTATTAAATGATATTAGTGGAGGAAAGCTTACTAGAGGTTCTGCATTTACAAATGATTTTGGGCGTGCTACTACAGAATATATTGCAGGTTCTTCTTCTAGTGCTGCTAATGGAGTTACGATAACTGCTTCAGTTGCCGATAATTCTACTGTAGAAAGTAATGTAAGTTTAACTGTCGCAGAAAAAGATTTGTTTGTAATTATTGGATCTGGAAATGAATTAGAAAAAGAAGAAGGTAGGCGTTATAAAGCATATCATACTGTTTTAGTAACTGATGCAAATGGTACTCCTGTTGCTGATGCTGAAGTAACTTTAAGTATTTATCCAATAGCCTACACTAAAGCTGAATTTATATTTTTGGATGAAGGCTTTGCTCTAATTGGAGAAGGTAGCCCACCATATACCTGTAATAATGAAGATGTAAATCGTAATGGTATATTGGATACTACTTTAGGTGAGGATACGAATAACAATGGTCGAATTGAACCTGGTAATGTTATAACTGTAGATAAATTAAGATTAGTAACAGATAGTACTGGTTTCGCAGATTTTAATGTTGTATACCCTATACAATATGCTGCTTGGGTAACTGCAGATATAATAGCTCGTACAGAAGTAGCTGGTACAGAATCAAGTGATACCATACAATTTACCGCAAAATGTAGTTCTGCTGATGTCACTCAAGAAATTTGTCCTATTACTAATCCATTTGGTGTTAATGACTGTTCACGAGCAGATTAAATTTGGATAGTATTGAATCAAAAATTCCATCTTTAAAATAGGGTGGATTAACGTAATCTGATATTATGGATTAATGTTAGATTACGTTATGATGTATTTAATATATTTGAATATTAACCGCTTATACCCTTAAATAAGATCAAAGCTCTTGCTACTGCCTGATCCATATTATAATATTGATAATCCGCTAATCTTCCTGCAAACAATACATGTTCTTTCATTTTATTTGCTTCCAATCGATATTGTCTATATAAATCTTTATATTCATCTTTAGGAATTGGATAATACGGAATATTTTCGCCATTCTTATACGCTTGAGGGTATTCTTCTATATAAGTGCTACCATAGGCTGATTGACCAGTAAGATGTTTAAACTCAGTAATACGAGTGTAATCATATTCATTCGGATAGTTTACTGTTGCAACTGATTGTATTTGTTCTTGTTTACTATGAATGAATTTAAAATCTAAACTTCGGTAAGGTAAATCACCATGAATATAACTAAAAAAATCATCAATCCGACCAGTAAAAATCAATTTTTTACATTGAATTTCATCAGCAATTTCTCGGTAACTTGTATTCAATAACACTTTAATATTAGGATGATTTAACAGATTTTGAAATAAAGCAGTATAGCCGTGTTTAGGCATACCTTGATATGTATCTTGAAAATAACGATCATCACGACTAGTATAAATAGGCACTCGAGCTGTGACTGTAGGTGACAATTCTTCTGGTTTTAAGTTCCATTGTTTAGAAGTATAATTATTAAATACATTATCATAAATATAATCAGCCAATAATTTTAATTGTTCTCCTTTAGCAGTTTCCCGAATTTTTAAAATTGGAACTTTGATATTTAATCCATATTGTTCAATTAATTGTTTAATTAATTCATCCGCATAATTTGGTGGAAATAAAGCATAAATAGAGTTAAAATTAAATGGTAATGGTACTTGTTTGCCATCTACTACCCCTAAAACTCGATGATAATAACTACGCCATTCCGTAAATTGAGTCAAATAATCCCACACATGTTTAGCATTAGTATGAAAAATATGCGGGCCATATTTATGGACTAATATCCCATGTTTGTCATAATAATCATAGGCATTACCAGCAATATGATTGCGTTGTTCCACCAGTAATACTTTTTGTTTAAGTTGAGTAGCAATTCTCTCTGCTAACACACTACCAGTAAAACCTGCTCCAACTATAAGCCAGTCTACTTTCATATTTTTAGTTCCTATAGTGATTTACAAAAACTTTTATTCTGTAACTTTAATACTGCATCATTATGGCATGTCATCAAAGAATAATTATTATACAGATTGATAAAGAAACGAACAAGAGAAAAAAAATGGAATTTTGGAGAAAGTTTTCAAAATACTAAGCGAAGACGCAGACATTGAATATCCAATGATAGATTCTACAAAAAGTTCATAGTATGAATAGCGACTGAAAGTAGCATTTCGGCTAAAGCCGACTAAAGTCATTCAATGGTAAAGCTATCATAATATTTATATTGCTCACAAACCTGACGAATTATATCTCTAGTACGCACACCTACTTGCTGTGTTAATACTTCATAACTATATTTTATACCAATATTAAATAGAATTTTAAGTCATGTGCTGTATGTGATGAATTCCTATATTTTCTCATGGATAATACTATATACTAAAAGTCTTGCACTTAAAGTGTATAGTTTTTACTAACGCTTGGGACAATAAATAGGTGATATATATGTGGGAATTTTTAACAACAGAATGGGTAAGTATTTTATTAGGAATAATTGGCTTAATTGGTTCAATTATTACAATCTATGAATTTTTCTTTAAAAAACCACCTGATAAATTTGATGGTGATGGTTCTTCAGAATCTCCCTATGGTGCAATACCTTTAACCTCACCTTATTATATTGAACGCCCTCCTATAGAAGAAGAATGCTACCGAGACATATTACATGCTAATGCTTTATTGCGTATTAAAGCTCCTCGGCAAATGGGTAAAACTTCTTTATTACGGCGTGTTTTAGCTAAAGCTGAAGACAATGACTATAAAACCGTATATTTAACTTTTCAAACTGCTGATGAATCAGTATTTTCCAGTCTGGAAATTTTTTTAAAATGGTTTTGTAATCGAATTACCAAAGAGTTAAATTTGTCAACCCACAAAATAGAAAGATATTGGGATGCTGAACTTGGCTGTACTACTAATTGTAGTGATTATTTGCAAAATGGTATATTGGATCGTATAGATACTAAATTAGTTTTAGGCTTGGATGAGATTGATAGTATTTTTCCTCATACAACTGTTGCTAAAGGTTTTTTGGGATTATTGCGTTCATGGTATGAAACTGGTAAAGATGGTGGCGTATGGCAAAAATTATCTTTGGTTATGGCACATTCACGGGAAGATTATGTAGATTTATCAGTGCATCAATCGCCTTTTAACGTTGGTACTCCGGTTAATATTCCAGTTTTTAACTTGCAACAAGCTGGGGAATTAGCTCAACGCTATAAATTAATTTTACCAGATGAAAAATTGCAACAGTTGTATAACTTATTGGATGGCCATCCGTTTTTATTGCATTTAAGTTTCTATCAAATTGTGAAACATGATCTGATTGATTTGGATTTTATTTTGCGAACCGCTGCTACTAATGAGGGGATATTTGCTGGCTATTTAAGACGTTATGCAGAAAAATTACGGCAAGTTAATTTGGCTGTGGTAATGAAACAGGTGGTTACTGCTGACGAGCCGATAGCAAGTAAAGACAATTTTGAATTGGAAGCTATGGGTTTGGTAAAGCATGTTGGTAATAAAATTACACCTTTTTGTGAATTATATCGTAGCTATTTCAGAGAAATATTGTAGCTTTTTTAGACCTGCCAGGTTTTTAAAACCTGGCAGGTCTGGTGTTAATATTCAGGAAATATTATAAATGCAAACAGAATTTTTTCGATCTGGTGGAAGTTTAGACCATGATCAACCAAGTTATATTACCCGTAAAGCTGATCAGGAAATTTATCAGGCTTTATTAGATGGTGAGTTTTGTTATGTGCTTAATTCTCGACAAATGGGTAAATCTAGTTTACGGGTGCGTACTGCGTTTAAATTACAACAGCAAAATGTAGTTTGTGCCTCAATTGATATAAGTGCTATTGGTACGGAACAACCGACTTTTAGCCAATTTTATAATGGTTTAATTGTGGAGATTAAAAATAGCCTTAAATTAGATTTTGATGATAGAACTTGGCGTAAAGACCATGCTGATTTGTCATCAGTGCAAAGTTTAGGGTTATTTATTGAAGAAGTCTTATTAGTTAAAATTAAGCAACCAATAGTTATTTTTATTGATGAAAGCGATAGCATAAGAAATTTGGGGTTTGGAGTTGATGATTTATTTGCGTTAATTCGGGCTTTTCACAATAAAAGGGCTGATGATGCTTTATATAAACGTTTAACCTTTGCTATTTTGGGGGTTGCTAGTCCGGGAGATTTGATTAAGGATAAAAAACGTACTCCTTTTAATATTGGTAAAGCGATAAATTTAACTGGTTTTACTATTGCCGAAGCTCAGGTTTTGCAAGCTGGTTTGACTGCTGCCCAGCCGGATAAAGTTATAGCAGAAGTTTTATTTTGGACTGGGGGACAACCATTTTTAACTCAGAAAATTTGTAAGTTAATTAGCCAACAATCTATTGCAGCTGGGGCAGAAAAGCAAGCGGTTGCGGATTTGGTTAATGAGCAAGTTATTCAGTTTTGGGAAAGTAAAGATGACCCACAGCATTTGCGTACAATAAAAAATCGGATTTTGGAGGAACCCAAACATGCTAGTTTGTTATTGGCTTTGTATCAGAAAATTTTGACCGCTTATAATAAAGACCTGTCAGGTTTTGAAAACCTGACAGGTCTCATTGTGGCGGAGAATAATCCGTTGCAGTTGGAATTACAATTGACTGGTTTGATTGTTAAACAGGCTGATAAATTACAGGTTTATAATCCAATTTATGCTCAGGTTTTTACTCAGGAGTGGATAGCAACTAATTTAGCTAATTTATGTCCTTATGATGCTAATTTGCGGGCTTGGTTGGTTAATGAAACAGATAGTTCGTGGTTATTGACTGGTACTGTTTTGGAAGAGGCGGAAAGTTGGATGTTGGGTAAGGAGTTGGCTCAAGATGATTATAGGTTTTTGACTGCTAGTAGGGTTAATGCTAATAAGCGGAAAGCGGCCAAGGTGTTAAATACTATCTTTGGGATTGCTTTTGTGGTTATTTTGTCTATGGGATTGTGGGCATTTAAGGAGCGGCAGACAGCATTGGACAATTTGGCTATTATTGAGCAACAACGAGAAGTTTTGTCTAAACAGAAGACTATAGCTTTAGATGCAATTAATAAACTTACTTATAGAACTATAGATAAGTTAGATGATATGCCTAATACCCATGATTTAATTAAGTGGTTGACTAAATCTAATTTGGAGTTATTGGAGCGGATTAATGAGTTAGAAACTGGTGATGATACCAGGACTTTACGGGAACAAGCTGCAAATCTAAGTAAAATTGGTGATGCTCATTTGGAAGTTGGGGAGATGGAAGAGGCTTTGCCAGCTTATCAACAGTCTGCAAAAATAGTTAAGCAGATATATCAAGCTAATCCACAAAATGCAGATTTGAAACATCTGTTGGCTATCTCTTATGAAAAATTAGGCTCGATTCACCAAGCTTTGGGCCAAGTCGATAAAGCTCTTGAGTTCTTTGAATTATACAATAAGTTAGGTAAAGAACTCTATGACTCGAATCCGAAAAGTGAGAGTTTGAAACATGGATTAGCCATATCTTATGAGAAGTTAGGTGGTATTCATCAAAGTTTGGGTAATATTGACCAAGCACTTGAGTTTTTTAAATTAGAAGTTCAATTACAAGAAGAACTCTATGACTCGAATCCTAAAAGTGAGAGTTTGAAAAACGGGCTGGCTATCTCTTATTCTAAATTAGGCTCGATTCACCAAGCTTTGGGCCAAGTCGATAAAGCTCTTGAGTTCTTTGAATTATT
>DAOUSL010000454.1 GCA_030627235.1 Thioploca sp. | reverse complement strand
TTTTTAACATTAATTCAGATTTTAAACACCCTGCGCATTTCATCCTCTATAATTAACACTGACATATCGCTCTAGCGCCAACATAAAACATATCACCTTAGACAACAAACTCGCCATGAAATTATTGCTAAAAATCACGCTGATCCTCATAACCCTGTCTATCGGTATTTATTATTCAAGCGATTTTCTATTAAATTTCTGGTGGTTTAGCAACTTAGATTTAGCTTCTTTCTACCTATTACGTGAAAGCTATGCCGCGATTGTTATCATCATGACAACCAGCGCATTTACCCTGCTGATTTATTATAATTTCAGCATCATTCCACAAACAATTGGCTTAAACACTGAGACCAGAGGTATTTTAGCCTTTTTGCAAAAACGTAAAAAAATACTCTTACTATTGTCGCTTGCTATTGCAGCACCTGTACTCACACCGGTATATGATCATTGGGAAGATTTTTTACTGTATTTCTTTAGCGCACAGTCCGAATTACACGACCCTGTTTATTCTAAAAACATCAGTTATTACTTATTTTCTTACCCTGTCTATCAACTGATCCAAAACCAATTATTATGGGTGTTTGCATTACTCTTAATCATCGTCAGTAGTTTCTATTATCTAGCCAACAAACGCCGCACTGACTCATCTCAGAGCCTACCTGCCCCTGCAAAATTTCATATCGCGCTATTAGTGGGCTGCTTAACACTTCTTCAATCTTGGTCTATTGCCCTAGAGCGTATTGAAATACTTTATGAAGACCGCCATTTGCCTATCTTCTTTGGGCCTGGATTTGTCGAGCTGAATTATTATTTACCTTTAATCATTTTAAGTTTTATTTTATTTCTAAGTGCCGCTATTACTACGATTTACACCGTATATACCGGTAAAAAAAGCAAACTAGCCATTGCATTAGGGCTCTCTTACCTATTAATTTTAGCTGTTAAAAACTTCGATTTTATTCCTAATTTAATCGATGATTATTATGTCAGCTCTAACCCTGTCGCTGCTGAATCCACATCGATAAAGCACCATATACAAGCAACTAAAGATGCGTTTAATTTATCTAATATTAAACAAATAGACTACCCACTTGAATCT
>DAOUSL010000444.1 GCA_030627235.1 Thioploca sp. | reverse complement strand
TAAATGCCCATAAAATTGAACGTTATTTACACAAACATTTTACTGAATATCGACAACAAGGTGAATGGTTCAAGGTAAAATTCCAGATTGCAGTTAAAGAGGCTAAAAAGCAGGATTTTCAAACTGATAAAACTCGTGACTTAATGCCATTTGAGTTTGAGAATAATCAATTAAGAGTTATATTTGATGAAAAAGGTGAACCTTGGTTTGTTGCTAAAGATGTATGTAATGCTTTAGAACATTCCAACCATAAAGTAGCATTACAAGGGCTTGACGATGATGAGGTAAGAAAAGTTTACCTCACCGATTCTTTAGGTAGAAAACAAAATACCAATGTTGTAGATGAATCTGGTTTTTATACATTGGTAATGCGAAGTAATAAACCAAAAGCTAAACCATTCCGTAAATGGGTAACTCGTGAAGTTCTCCCAAGTATCCGCAAAACTGGCCAATATTCTCTGCATAAACAACCACTGAAAAGCAAAGTTGAGCAGATTGATTTTGAAAAGTTTATTGGAGATTGCTTTATTCCTGATTCAACTAATAAGGAAAGAGCTAGAGATATTTATTTGGTTTATCAAGGTTGGTGTTTGCATAACAAATGTGAGGCTAGAACCATTCAATGGGTAGGAATGTAATTACGGAAACATGGTTATAATAAAAGCAAATGTCCTCCAAATGGAGTAGCTTGTTGGCATGGTTTCCGATTGAATAATCTGGCTTGTCCTGCTAACCCTAGTAGTTTAGAGGATTTGCAGAATTACTTATCTGCTTTGAGTAAGAATTTAGCAACTGGAATACAATATTCTAATGCGGAATTGTTGAGTTTGATAAATACTGCTAATCAGAAAATTATGGCAATTCAATAGGTTTTTGAACATGATCGCACGGATTAGAAAGATAAATTAAACCCAAATGTTTTAAAATCTTGTCTATCCTTCAATCCGTTAAATCTTGTTCAAAACTTATTGCAAGCTGGAACAGCCAATTTTTCATCTGCTTTCTTAGAAACAATTGTGACTTTATTTTCAGTATTAGGTAAATACCGTGCTGGTTGATAATCGTAAGGAGTTTGTGAACTACCGTTAATTTTATTAACTACAAAACTACTGCCACGCATACTGCAAGGCCGTTTCATCAAACTGCTTGCTTCCACAACATC
>DAOUSL010000018.1 GCA_030627235.1 Thioploca sp. | reverse complement strand
TACTATTTCGTAAATCTATTGAGTATCCTTTTCACATCTTTTTCTCGCTTTTTAGTTTTTTCTATTATATCATCTCTTGTCTCTTAGTTATTCGGGATATGCTATAGTGAGTAAAAGTTTCTTGCTTAGGGTCGAATTGACTAACTCCTAGATTATCTGTGCCAATCCAAATAATTCCATCTGTAGCAACTTTGATAGCAGCAATCCAAGAAGTGGAAAAATATTTTTTACCACTTGCATCCGGATTATAATGTTGAAAAGTTTCAGTTACCGGGTTAAACCGGTCTATACCACCTCCAATCAAAGCTATCCACAAAATCCCTTTTTGGTCAATATCTATATCCCAAACATCATTAATGTTCAAACTATTAACATTATTTGGCTCATGTTTATAATGAGTAACTGTTTCAGTTTTTGGATCGAATTTATTGAGCCCTCCATTATCAGTACCAAGCCATAAGATACCATTGCTGTCTGATTTAATAACTGCAATATCATTAGAACTAATACTATTAGAATTATCATCTTGTTGTTGATAATTACTGAAAGTACGTCGATCAAATTTATTAAGTCCACCACTTTTAGTACCAAGCCAAACTATTCCATCTTTATCCTCATAAATAGCACTAACTGAATTATCGCTTAAACTGTCTGCTGAATGTGAATTATGTTTATAATGAGCAAATCGTTCATTGTCAGAATCATATTTACTTATACCATTATCAGTAGTAAACCATAGTGTACCAGTATTATCTTCTGTAATCCTCCACGCAATATTATTACTCAAACTGTTTTGATTACCAGTTTCAGTTTGATAACTAGTAAAATTAACTCGGTTAAATTGGTTTATACCACCACCTAATGTACCAAACCACAAGATGCCTTTACTGTCTTCATAAATTGAAGTAACAGAATTGTTACTTAAACTACTAGAGTTAGTTGCATCATATTGATAATGAGTGAATTTATCATGTTTAATATCATAACGACTCAATCCACCTTCAGTTCCTAACCACAATATACCAGTTTTATCCACATAAATCGACCAAATTAAATTATTAATCAAACTGTTAGAATTGCCATCTTCATGTTTATAATGGGTAAAGGTTTCAGTTTTTGGATCAAATCTATTTAAACCACCACCATAAGTTCCAATCCAAAATATTCCGCTGTCATCTTGACAGACAGAATACACAGAATTGCTACTTAAACTGTTAGGATTATTTTCATCATGATAATAATTAGTAAAACTTTCATTTACTGGATCAAATTTACTTAAACCATCATAATCAGTTCCAATCCATAAAATGCCAGCTTGGTCTTCATAAATTGATTGAATAGTATTGCTAACCAAACTATTAGAATTATTCTCATCATGTTTATAAACAGTGAAAGTTTCAGTCACCGGATTGAACTTATTCAAACCATTACCAAATGTGCCAATCCATAGAATCCCATTGTGATCCTTAATCATGGTCCAAATATAGTTATTGCTCAAACTGTTTGGATTGTTTTGGTCATGTTTGTAAACCGTAAATTGATTGCCATCATATTTAGCCAAACCATTTTTAGTTGCAAACCACATAAATCCTTGATCATCTTGAACCACATCGCTAGTAAAGTTGCTTGGCAAACCATCTTCCACAGTTAGGCGTTCAAACTTTATCGAATTACTTTCTTGGGCAAATAGCGGTGACATTAACACAGTTAGTATTATAATTTTAAAGAAAGTTTTCATTTGGAATATGATTTTGGATTTCATAGTTTTAACGTCATATTTAGGTTAAATATATTAGACATCTTTCCTATTAAAATAAATCTTACTTAATCACCTAATAATTCTGGGTTAGCATTTAGGAAATCACTAACAGGCATCGGTTTTTTACCAGCTCTTTGAACTTTTAATAAGCGTAAAATACCAGCAGAAGTTGCAATATCAATTCCATTACGTTGACAACGGATAACCTTTCCAATTGATTCCGAAGTAGAACCAGATAACACTTGAGCATCCCAAATTCGTAAAGTTTGGCCAAATAAATCTGCTTGAGCAACTGGCCAAGGATTGAAAGCTCTTATTTTTCGTTCTAACATAATTGCTGATTCATTCCAATCTAATTTGGCTTCCATTTTTTCTAGTTTTTTTGCATAAGTTGCTTGACTATCATCCTGTGGAATAACAGGTAAATTACCAATTTCATCTATTACATCCGCTAGGGATTTTGCTCCCATTACTGAAAGTCGATCATGTAAAGTTTGTCCATTATCATCTGCTAAAATTTCACAACTAGCTGTTTTTATCATTCCTCCAGTATCAAGCCCAACATCCATTTGCATTAAAGTTATACCAGTAACACTGTCACCAGCCAATAATGCACGTTGAATAGGAGCAGCTCCTCGCCAACGTGGTAATAAAGAAGCATGTACATTGATACATCCAAGTTTAGGAGTTTCCAAAATAATCTTTGGTAAAATAAGACCATAGGCAACTACTACCATTAAATCAGCTTGTAATTCCTTAAGTTGAATTTGTACTGCTTCATCTTTTAATGTAGTTGGCTGATAGACATCAATTCCATATTCTAAAGCGGCTAATTTAACAGGACTAGATTTTAGCTTTCTTCCCCTACCAGCTTTGCGATCTGGTTGAGTATAAACTGCACAAACATTGTGTTGTGAGTTTAATAAAGCTAGTAAACTTGGCATTGAAAACTGAGGAGTTCCAGCAAAAATAATTCTGCTCATTTTTAATAATCCCACAAATATTTTAAAATCACCATCTTACCACCGTTATCATATATGAACTAATCCAACTGGTAAATTATTAGTCCAAATACATAAGAAATAATCAAAAAAATTTTGCGTTTTGTAACTGAATTATTAAGTTCTTTAAAATTATATCCTTTGTTTCAGTAGCAAGTTTTTTTATATATTAAATACCTTGACATAGAATCAAATTAATTATAATATTCAAATAACGTTTATGGTGTTTGTATATAAATTAAACGGGAAATCAGTGCAAATCTGATACTGCCCCCGCAACGGTAAATAAGTTTAAGGTTAAACATTTTAAGTCACTGCATATTTTATGTGGGAAGGCGTTTAACTGTAATATACTTATAAGTCCGGAGACCGGCCTAAATGTTTTACTACGATTATTAAACTCAATCTGGTTAACGCTGGATATAAGTTTAATGATTGTATTTAAGTTTATTGCGGAGGGCAATTGGCAGAAATTTTCGTGGTTCTGCTTCCTCTCTGTATTAATTATTAAAGAGGAAAATCCATTTGAATTATGTATTTATAGCTATTTTATTATTTTTATATCCAATCTTAAACTTTGCGGCAACTGTTTTACCAGAAGTAGTTGTGACAGCAACTCGTTATGCCAAAACCAGTCCGTTAGCTTCAGTCACCGTAATCACTCGAGAAGAAATCACTAAAAGTCAAGCTGTTAGTATTTACGATGTGTTACGTGGAGTTCCAGGTTTAGATATTGTCAGTAATGGAGGATTAGGACAAAATACTTCTATATTTATGCGTGGTACTGAATCTGACCATCTTGTAGTTCTTGTTGATGGTATAAAAATTGGGTCTGCAACAACTGGTAGCATAGCATTTCAAAATATACCAATATCCCAAATTGAACGAATTGAGATTGTACGTGGCCCACGTTCTAGTTTATATGGTTCTGAAGCTATTGGTGGTGTGATCCAAATTTTCACTAGACATAGTAAAAAACCACAGGCTGAAGCTAGTATTGGGATTGGAGCTGATAATACCTATAGAATAACCACTGGTTTTTCCAGTTCAGATCAAAATAATTGGTTAAGCATATATACTAATCATATTAAATCTGATGGTTTCAATGCTTGCAAAAATCCTGCTGGTTGTTTTACTGTAGAACCAGATGATGATGGTTATGAAAATACTTCATTTAGCACTAAATTAGGGCATAAGTTTGGTGATATAGGCAGTATTGAAATAAATGCCTTGCGAGCCAAAGGTAATACTCAATTTGATTCTTCATTTAATAATGAGGCAGATTTTACCCAGCAAGTTCTTGGGATTAAAACAAATTATTCTGCTAATGATTGGTGGTTGCTAAATCTTAATATAGGTGAAAGCAAAGATAAATTTGATGAAAACTCCCAATCTTATTTTCACACTACCCGTACTATATACAGTTTACAAAATAATTTTTTCTTTGATAATCATGAGCTAATAATTGGTTATGAAGAACAAATCGATGAAATAGACAGCCATACTAATTATGCAATAGATTCCTTGACTAACAAGGGTATGTTCGCTGAATACCAAACTGATTTTGGTTCAATTGATTTGTTAGTGGGAGTTCGTCAAGATGATAATGAGCAATTTGATAATCATACTACTCAAAATATTAGCTTAGGTTATGCTTTAAATACTAAAACTCGTTTTATCGTAAGTTATGGAATCGCTTTTAAAGCACCATCTTTCAATGAATTATATTTTCCTAACTTTGGTAATTCTAATCTAATCCCAGAAGAGTCGGAAAGCTATGAAATTGGTCTGATCGGAAATCAGCAGGATTATAATTGGTCAATCAATATTTATAAAACTAAGATTGATAAACTTATTGCTACTAATTTTGATCCAGTAAGTAATAGCTATTATGCTGATAACATTAATAAAGCTAATATTACAGGTATGGATGGTTCAATAGGTTGGCGACAAAATAATTGGGAGTTTAATACTAAAGTATCTTGGTTAAATCCAGAAGATGATACAACTGGTAATCTGTTACCACGTCGAGCTAAGAAAACGATAAATGTAGAATTAGCTGAAAGACGAGGGCCAATGCGTTTAAGTGTGAATACATTAGCTCAGAGTCATAGATATGATGATGCTGCTAATACTAGACGTTTGGCTGGTTATGGAATTGTTAATTTAGCTGGTGAATACCATTTTAATAAAAGTTGGACTTTAAGAGCAAGATTAGAAAATATGCTAGGCAAAGAATATGAAACAGCATATGGATTCAATACTCCAGACCAATTTTGGTTCTTAAGTTTACATTATCAACATTAAAAGATATTTAGAGAAACCCACCATTTTAAGGAGTTGATGGGTTTCTATCTAGTCAATGTCATAATTTAATAACCATTTTAAGTAAGATATTTGGTAGTTATGAAAGGTTGGTGATATATATTAACATTATTTATTTGGTTTATCTGGTTCTCACTCAATAGAATGGTAATTAATTTCGGACATATTAGAATCCTCTTTTATCATACTTGACGCTGGTGCGTCTTGACTGCATTCCCAACGAAGTCGTTGGGAACGAGAAAAAAGATGATAGAGCTAAATGTATTGAAGCTGGAGCTAATGATTATTTGGCAAAACTTGTTGATTTAAATAAATTATTATCATTGATGCGAGTTTGGTTATATTGGGGATGATTTTGGGTAATCACGCAAATATATTTCAAATTTAATTAAGAATTGGTATAATTTATAATATCTAGTTCATCCTTATAAAATTACAAACATTAAATATGAAAAAATATGGAATCTTTATCTCAGTTATGCTTATCATGTTGGTAGGCTGGAAGCTATTTGACAAAGTAGCATATATTGCTGTGGTTGGTCCAATGCAAACAGCTAATGGTAAAGCAATGGTACAAGGAGCGCAATTATATGTTGAAGAGATAAATCAACGAGGTGGCATTGATGGTAAAACCATTGAACTATTAGTGTTTGATGATGCAACAGATGTAACAAAAACAGCTATACAAGTTGTAAATAGCAAAGCTCTTGCAGTTATTGGCCATTATGATAGTAAATCCTCTTTAATTGCTGCACCAATTTATCAAAAATATAATATTCCTATTATTACTGGAAGTGCTACTGTTGATGAACTTACTAAAAATAATGATGGAGCTTTCCGGATTATCTTTAATAATTCAAGTCAAGGAGCATTGTTAGCTAATTATGCGTTTAAAGTTTTAAAATATAAGAATGCAAGTATTTTATATGATGAAGGAATTTATGGTTCTACCTTGGCTACTGCTTTTGAACAAACTGCAAAACAAATAGATAATTTAAATATCAAGCACAAATGGAGTTTTAATCAAGATAATTTTGATCAAGTGCTTAATCGAGTAGTGCAAATTTTTAATGGAGAAGGCAAAGAAGCTGGAGGTCTATTTTTAGCAACTCATTCCAAAGAAGCCTTGAAAGCAATTATAGCTTTACGTCAAGAATGGCATTATATACAAATAATTGGAGCAGATGTTTTATCCAGCAGTCAGTTTAATAAACAGCTACAACAATATCCTCAAGAACAAATTCAACCTGGTTATTTCACTGATGGTATATATTTGACAACTCCATTTGTTATGGATATAGGTGATGAAGTCGCTATTAATTTTAAAAATAATTTCCTAGATAAATATAAAACTAAACCTTCTGTAACTGCGGCTCTATATTACGATGCTGCAAAAGTTGCCTTACATGCTTTACAAAAAATATCATCTACTAATATCGAAAAACAAAGACAACAGTTAAAAGATAATTTATGGCAGATATCTCATTCTGAAAATTCAGTGAAAGGAGTTACTGGTTCAATTTATTTTGATAAACAAGGTGATGCAGTCAAATCTATACCAATTAGCATATATAAAAAAGGCAAAACAGAAATAGCCTTAGACCAATATAGATTATTAACTAATCCACGTAATATAAAAGGAGATATTTTACCAAAAGTCTTGGCTGGAGAATTGATCAAAGTTAATGAAAATATAATGACGAAAGCCAAAATAGTTTATGTTGGAATGGATATGAATGAAATAACTGGACTTGATACTCAAAAATCGACTTTTATTGCAGATTTTTATCTTTGGTTTCGCTTCAATACTAAAGATTTTATAGATAAAGACATTAATTTTATAAATGCAGTTAATCCAGTTAGCCTAGGAAAACCAATAATTAATGAGGAATCTACTACTACTGAAGGAATTTTTACTACTAGAACCTATCGAATTAAAACTAAATTTAAAGGTTACTTTGATTTTCATAATTACCCATTGGATAGACAAATTTTACCAATTAAATTTCGACATCAACAAAAAACTAGAGATACTTTAATTTATATAGTTGATTCTCATGGTATGAGAACTGAAAATATTCTAACCAAATACAAGGATATTTTTTCCGTTAATAGTTGGCAAGTTTCTGATGTAGAATTTTTTACTGGTGTACAAGAAAACGATTCTACTTTTGGACTACCTGATTATTTTTATTCTCAACAACGAATGGAATATTCTTTATTTAACGTTGCAATAGAAATAAAACGAAAGGCTCTGAATTTCATTTTTAAGAATTTATTCCCAACTTTTATTTTAATATCTTTAGGATATGGAATATTTTTTACGACTACATTATCTATCCAATTAGGTTTAGGAGTCAATATAATATTGCCAACGTCTATTTTACATGTCAGATTAGCTTCAGAATTACCTAATATAGCGTACTTTACATTGGTAGAATATTTCTTTTATATGAGCTATTTATTGGCAGTATTATGTATTGGAATAGGCTTAATGATGCATGCCTATGAAAATGATGAAAAATTTGTAAAGAAACTAACATTAATGGGAAGAATAAGCTATCCAGTTTTTGTATTAATATGTTTCACTTTTGTAATTTTCCAATATTTTGGTAATTTAGCTTAAAAGAGAGTTATGTGTCATTTAATAAGTGAAGATAGATAAACTACAGCAATATAAGTAATTGATATATTTTTTGAATTTAATTAAGAATTAAGCATTCATAATTAAGAATTACTATTCTAACAGTTGAAAATATCGGATTACACTACTATTTTACCTTGGAACTTGTCAAAATTAATCTTTAAGAATTTTTTTAAACAGAGATAAAAAATGAAAGAATTATCCCAAGATGAAGAATTAACCTTAACTAGTGGTATATCAGCTTTTGAAGCTAAACATTTTCCGATTGCTTATGATTTATTATTACCTTTAGCAACAGATGGACATCCAGATGCTCAATATAGATTAGCAATTATGGCTCAAGCTGGTTTAGGTATGGTTGTCAATAAAGATAATGCTGTTAAATGGATGCAGGCTGCAGCAGAGCAAGGTTTTGGTATGGCTCAACATGGTTTAGCATTTATGTATATGGATGGTGATTGTATTGAACAAGATTATAAACAAGCAGTACATTGGTTTAAATTAGCTGCTGAACAAGGATTAGCTGGATCTCAAGTTACTTTGGGAAATTTGTATAAAGAAGGTCAAGGAGTAGAAAAAGATTTAGAAGAAGCTAAACGTTGGTTTACAATGGCTGGTTTTTAAATATCATTCTATTAGAGGATTGTAATATCTAATAGACATAATTCCTAAATAAGGTTAAATAAATGTAGGATGCAATGAACGAAGTGAATTGCATCAAGATGTAATTCATAAACTCATTACATCCTACATAAAGTCCGTAATTAACTGTATAACTTTGGTCAATGTTATATTACTTTCGTTATTTAGGAAAGATGTAATCTTCTGGTAGCCAAGTTTGTTTTAAAACATTAATTATTATTTAATCTCTTTCTTTTCCCAACTCTGACATTTACGATATAAAGTTGATGGACTTACTTCTAATAATCCAGCGGCTTTAGAGACACTCCCATCACATAATGCAATAGCATGTTGAATCGCTTCTTTTTCTACTTGCCATAAAGGATTAATATTTTTACGACGGGAAAATGTTGAAGTTGCTGGGCTAACTAATTCAGAATCTCCAGTCCCTATTTGGGGTTTATATTCTTTAGATAATTTATTTAATGGTTCTGGTAACATCTCTGGGGTTACATATTTCCCATTGTTTAATACTACAACATTGCGTACTATATTTTGTAATTGTCTTATATTGCCCGGCCAATCGTAATTAAGTAAAATAGCCTCAACTTCAACAGTAAATTTATTAAATAATTTATTTTCTTCTTTAGCATATTTTACTAAAAAGTCTCTAGCAACTAGTAGAATATCATCACCACGTTCTCGTAAAGGTGGCAACGTAATAGGGATAACATGTAATCTATAATATAAATCTTCCCGAAACCTTTTTTCTTGGACTTCTAATAAAGGATCACGATTAGTAGCACAGATAAATCTTACATCAACTTTCCTAGATTTATTGCCGCCAATTTTTTGAATAGTGCTAGTTTGAATAAATCTTAGCAATTTACTTTGTAAATCTAAGCTCATATCGCCAATTTCATCTAAAAATAAAGTACCTCCATCAGCTTGTACAGCAGCCCCTTCTTGGTCAGTTATAGCTCCAGTAAAAGCTCCTTTAACATGACCAAAAATTTGACTTTCCATTAAATCTCTTGGAATTGCTGCACAATTAAGAGCAACAAAAGGTTTATTATTACGCTGACTACTCTTATGAATAGCTTCAGCACAAAGTTCTTTACCAGTTCCACTTTCACCAGTAATAAAAACCGTAGCCTTACTAGAAGCAGCATTATCAATCATTTGATAAATTGCTTGCATTGGTGGAGATGCGCCAATAAAATCAAAATATTCAACTCGATCAATTTTTTTATATAGTTCAAGTTTATTTTTTAATTGTTGATTCTTTAAAGCATTATTTAATGTTACAATAATACGCTGGCCATCAAAAGGTTTTTCAACAAAATCAAACGCCTGATTACGCATGGCTTCTACAGCAATATTAACTGAACCTTGAGCAGTTACGACTACTACTGAACAAGGTAATTTATGTCCATTAATATATTTTAAAATTTCCATGCCATCCATATCAGGTAAACCAAGATCAAGTAAAATAGCATTAGGAACATGCTTTTTAATATGTTTTAAAGCTTCTTGACCAGTTTCTAAATAGGTAACTTTGCACGGTTCATTACGCAAGTATTCTTGATATGCCACTACTAATGTTGGACTATCTTCAACGATAAGCACTGTCATTTGAGAATTAATTTTCATATAACTAATTAATAATTAAGTAATCAATATTCTAACTCAAAAAGAGTTAATAATGGTAAAAAATCAACTTATTAAAAATAAGTATCTGGATAAATTATAAATTAACATAAAAAATTAAAATATTGGTATAATGGTTTGGATTACTATATATAATCTACATTATATTCATTTAGAAATATATTTATTTCTTTTAATAATTATAAATTAGAATACCAACCTATAATAGAATATGCTAATATACTACCTTTCAGAGTTCCCAATCAAATTTGGAGGAAACGCATGACAGATGTCATTGCAACCAACCAGACTATACTAGTCGTGGGTGGGGGAATTAGCGGTATGAGTGCCGCACTAGAAGCTGCAGAATGTGGCAAAGATGTAATACTTATTGAAAAAAATCCATCACTCGGTGGACGAGTATCCAAGTTGTATAAATACTTTCCTAAAATGTGTTATCCAACTTGTGGAATGGAAATTAATTTACGTCGAATCAAAGCTAATAAAAAAGTTCGAGTTATCACAATGGCCGAAGTAACAGAAGTTAACGGCGATACTGGTAATTATAACGTAAATATAAAAACAGCCCCACGTTATGTTAATAGTAATTGTACAGCCTGTGGTGATTGTAGCGACGCTACTGAAACTGAATTTGCTAATGAACATAATTACGGCCTAAATAAACGTAAAGGTGCTTATCTGCCTTTTTTCATGGCTTATCCACAACGCTATGTTATCGACCCAGCTCTTATTGGTACTGACGATGCTAATAAAGTTAAAGAATCTTGCAAATATAATGCCGTTGATTTAGATATGCAAGAGGAAAATTTAACTCTTAATGTTGGAGCAATAATTTGGGCTACTGGCTGGAAACCATATGATGCAAATAAAATTCAACCTTATGCTTATGATCGCAATCCTAACGTAATCACTAGTGTAGAATTTGAACGCATGATGGATCCAATGGGACCAACTGGCGGTAAAATCTTACGGCCTTCCGATAATAAAGAAGCTAAAGACATAGCCTTTATTCAATGTGCTGGTTCTAGAGATAAAAATTATTTAAAGCATTGTTCTCGTATCTGTTGTACTGCCACTTTAAAGCAAACCACTTATGTGCGTGAACAGCATGGTGATAATGGCAAATCAACTATTTATTATATTGATATTAGAGCAATTGACCGTTTTGAAGGTTTATACACTAAAGTTAAAGCTGATAGTACAGTAAGTTTTATCAAATCAAAAGTTGCCAATATTACTAAAGATAAAGAAACTGGCAATCCAGTATTAAATGGTGTTGATACTGAAGGTTATAACCGTTATAGCAATCCACATGAATTGGTCGTATTAGCTGTTGGTATGCAACCTAGCGTTGATTTTGCTAAATTGGGTATAAATGTCAGTGTTAATGAACATGGCTTTATTGAAAACGATGCTGGTAATGGCAGTATGTTTGCAGCTGGTTGTGCATCCGATGCCTTAGATGTAAATCGGGCGGTACAAAGTGCTACTGCTAGTGCATTACGGGCAATTCAAGTGGTTAATAAGGTTGCCACTACAGAAGGAGGTGCTTAAACATGGCAGCAACTAAAAAGTTAGGAGCCTATATTTGTAAAGGTTGTGGAATTGCTGATAGATTGGATATAAAACAATTAGCTAGTACTGCAACCAAAGATTGCAAGATGAATGTAGTCAAAGAGCATGATTTCTTGTGTAACGCTGAAGGCGTAAGCATGATTCAGGCTGATATTGATGCTGGTGAAGTTGACCACATTATGATTGCTGGTTGTTCCAAACGTGCCAAAACTGATGCGTTTAATTTTGATAATATAGCAATGTCACGGGCTAATTTGCGGGAAGGAGTAATTTGGGTACGTCCAGACAGTGATGACGCTCAAGAAACTACCCAAGAAATGGCTGACGATTATATTCGTATGGCCTGTGCAGAAGTTAAGTTTATGACTGTGCCGGTTTCCAGTGGCCAACAAGGTCGTAATCCACATGTATTAGTAGTTGGTGGTGGATTTACTGGTCTAAAAGCTGCAGTAGAAGTAAATAAAGCTGGTTACGAAGCTACTATTGTAGAAAAATCAGGAGCTTTAGGTGGAACAGCTGCCCAATTATATAAAAGCATTCCAGGTAAATCTCCATTTGCAGACCCAAAAGAACCAGAAGTAATTGACTTAATCAAGCAAGTTGAAGCTAGTGCCAAAATAAATGTGCATTTAAATGCTTCAATGGATAACATTGGTGGAGCTCCAGGCCGCTTCAACGCTGATATCAAAGCTGATGGTAATATTGTATCTGGAATTTTCGGTTCAATCATTCAAGCTACTGGTTTTACTCCTTATGATGCCAGCCAATTACCAGAATTTGCCTATGGTAAATCCCCAGACGTAGTTGACCAATTAGGTTTGGAAGCATTGGCTAAAACTGCTAACGGTGGAGCTATCAAACGTCCTTCCGATGGCAAAGAAGTAGAAAATGTAGTATTTGTCCAGTGCGTAGGACAACGTAGTGAGAAAGAAGGTCATTTACCATATTGTTCTGGTCATTGCTGTTTGACCAGTGTAAAACAAGCTATGTACTTCAAGGATCAAAATCCAGAAGTAGATGCAATGGTGTTATACACTGATTTACGGATGCCAGGTGCTGGTGGTGAAGATTTCTATCGTAGCGGTCAAGACAAAGGTATTACTTTTACGAAAGGTGAAGTAAGCGAAGTAGTTCCAGGTGCTAATGTCACAGTTAAATTTCAAGATTTGATTCTAAATGAAGCAGTAGAACTAGAAGCTGATTTGGTAGTTTTAGCCACTGGTATGGTTTCTAATTCTGGAGTTAATATAGAAACCTGTGCCTCCGAAGATGATAATGAAGAAGCAGCAACTACTAACAAAGAGCAATCTGTCCTAAACTTGGATTATCGTCAAGGTCGGGATATGCCTCAGTTGATTAATGGCTTCACTGATTCTCATTTTATTTGCTTCCCATATGAAACTCAGAGAACAGGAATCTATTCCGCTGGTCCAGTAAGACGGCCAATGGATATGGTTCAAGCTACTGAAGATGCCACTGGTGCAGCCTTGAAAGCTATCCAAGCGATAGAAAATTCTGCTATCGGTAGAGCTGCTCACCCACGTTCTGGTGATTTGAGTTTCCCAAGCTTCCGTAAAGAAGGCTGTACTCAATGTAAACGCTGTACAGTAGAATGTCCATTTGGTGCTATTGACGAAGACGAACAACGTTATCCATTATTTAACGAAGCTCGTTGTCGCCGTTGTGGTACTTGTATGGGAGCTTGTCCGGTACGGGTTATTTCCTTTGAAAACTATTCAGTAGACACAGTTGGTCAAGCTCTGAAATCTGTCGATATGCCAGATGAATTTGATGAAAAACCACGTATCTTATTGTTAGCCTGTGAAAATGATGCCTATCCAGCGTTAGATATGGCAGGTATGACCAGACAAGAATACAGTGCATTTGTCCGTATTATGCCAGTGCGTTGTCTTGGTTCAGTAAATACAATTTGGATTAGTGATGCGTTAAACAGTGGTTATGATGGCATAATTTTGATGGGCTGTCAGAAAGGTGAAAACTACCAATGTCACTTTGTAAAAGGTTCAGAATTAGCTCATTCCCGTATGTCCAAAATCGGCGATACTTTACAACAGCTAAATTTAGAAATAGAACGAGTTCAAACCTACGAAATCGCTATTACCGACATTCATAAAGTACCAAAAATAATCAATGATATGGCAGCAACTATTGAAGAAATTGGTATGAATCCATTTAAATTCTAACTTAAAGGCAATTCTTAATTATGAATGCTTAATGCTTAATTAAAACCTAAAGTTAAAAGCTTTTGATTTTCGTTAAAAATTAAGAATTAAGAATTAAGAATTAAAAAAAGCTTATGAAATACCGCAATAATTTTTTACGAGAAATTGAGGCTAATGTAGAAGAAGGCGAATGGGTGAAACGCTGTATGCAATGTGGTGTTTGCTCTGGTTCTTGTCCACTTGGTCCTCATTGGGAACATCCTCCTCAAGAAATTTTTATGATGATTCGGGCTGGTAAACGGGAAGAAGTTTTAAGTTCTGAATCTATGTGGATGTGTACTTCTTGTTATAACTGTATCGCTCGTTGTCCAAGAGATCTTCCTATAACTCATATAATGCACGGCTTGGCTCATTATGCTAGTCGGCTTGGATTAGTTCCAAAAAACCAACAGACTCAAAAATTTGCTCAAAAGTTCTGGGATAATTTGACCAAAAAAGGTCGGGTTAATGAACTTAAATTGGGTTTGAGTTTGTACTTTATGAATGGTTTTACCGAAGGTGTTAAGACCTCTCTGAAGATGCAAAAGATTGGATTAGGAATGTTAAAAACCAAACGCATGGCTCCTATGGAAATATTGGGCGGACATGGGTGTAAAGATGTTAAAGGTTTACAGGCTATGTTGAAAAAAGCCAGTGAAATTGAAGCAGCAAAAAAGGTTAAAGTTTAAGGAGAAATTTATGGCTAAAGAATATTCTTTTTACCCCGGTTGTTCCTCCCAAAAAGGAGCTTCTTCTTCCAATCAGTTGCGTTCTACCCAAGCTATTTGTAAGATATTGGGTATTCAATTGAATGAAATTCCAGATTGGAACTGCTGTTCTGCTTCTATCGGTTATGCTGGTGGTGGTGAATTACCTCGCTTGGCTTTATCAGCTCGTAACATAGCTCTATCTGAAAAACATCATCCTAATCAAGATGTTGTTGCTACTTGTGCAGCTTGCTGGTTAGCTACTCGGGAAACTAATGATCGTTTAAATGATAATAAAGCACTATTTGCTGAAACTAACGAAGCTTTAAAGGAAGCTGGTTTAGTATTCAACGGTCAGAAGAAAGTTCGCCATATGGTAGAAGTTCTGATAGAAGATATTGGTTTTGAAGAGATGAAGAGCCATGTCAAGAAACCATTGGAAGGTATTAAAATAGCTGGTTATGTTGGTTGTCAGACTAACCGTCCTTTTGGTATTGATGGTGAATCATTTGAAAATCCTATGTATTTGGATAAAATGGTTGAGGCTCTGGGTGCTGATTCAATTCCTGATTACGAGAAGAAAGTCTCCTGTTGTGGTGGAGCTTTAATGTTCTCTGAACCGGAAAAAAGTCAGGCTTTGGTGAAAGACATTTTGGAATCAGCCCATGATAATGGTGCGGATATGATCGTAACTCCTTGTCCAGTATGCCAAATGAATACCGAAGTTTACCAAGAGCAAATCAATGCTAAGTATGGCACTAAGTTTAACATTCCTTCAGTTTATTACAGTACTTTGATGAGTGTTGCGTATGGCCAAACTGCTGAAGAAGCAGCGTTAAAAGGGCAAATGATTCGAGCTACTAAGCTTGAGGATATTGCTGGGAAGTAGTTTTTATAAAGCTGGGTGGAACTTTTTGGGAAGCCCGGCTACTACTTTATTAGCAATAGCCTAATTTTTAGCGATTAATAACACAAGTAAGTAGTATAACTGTTATTACACAATTCATCATTATACCAAATTACATTACCTGAATCATTGTATTGTATACTAAGCCAACAATTTGGAGTGTAATCTCCATTAGGTTCGGTTATATTTGTCTTATCAGAAATCCACCATGTATCACCGGCAGTAGATTTCCAACCAAATTTTGCTCCTGCATTTGCAGAATTCATTGGAGTGTTAGATGTCCAAGGAAATTTAACTTGAGTTGGATTGGGATGATATATTCCTAATGGACCAAATGCTTTTGGTTTTCCAATAGATATAAGATATTCTCTTGCTACTTCATATTCTTGTTTGGTATTAGGTGCAAATATTTTTAAGCCACGTTTTTTGCAACTATCTTTATCACCAAATTTACTGGTACTTATACCTCCCTCAATTAGATAGAATTTTGATTTAACTGTGTTGATTGTTTTCATTCGGAATAGTAGTTGAATTTCAGAATCTGATAAAGCACGGTTGTAGATGCGGATATCATCTATTTTACCAGTTAAATTATAATTTTTTCCACCTTTATCTAAATTCTCTTTCTCAGCTTCGCCACCAAAATAAAGTATTCCTTTATCAATATTTTCTAACTCAAAATCAAATGGAAGTTTTTTCACTAACTTAGAATCTAAAAAAATATTAGCTTGATTATCATTAACTGTAATAACAAAATGTTGCCATTGATTATCTTGGATAGTGTCTATGTTGTGGTGTCCTAAACATTTATTATTTACTAAACACAATTCAAATTGTCCCCCATTTGTTTTGTGACGTGTTTGAAAAAGTGAAAAATTACGCCAATTTATTGAAATCAAATTAGCATGTCCATCCTCTCTATTTTCAACAAGTACCCATGTAGAATAAGTGAAATCTTGTGCTAAATTAACAGAAATATTTGCTTTAATATGACTATCTTGTTGTCCATCAAAACTATAAGCACTATCAGCATTCCCAAACCTGTCCTTAGTCAAAATAGCACCATGTACTTTTCCATGATTCCCATTTCCACTAATATCATTGGCATTACCATCAAATGGATAATGAGCAACTAGCCCTTTTTGTAAGGTATCTTGTAACATTGAGCTTATATTGAATTGACGTTCTTTTTTAGAATTTAGTGAATAAACTGGAATATCTGTAGCAATATCTTCGTGGTATGAAGAGGAAAAATAAACTATTTGGTTATTTGGAATATTACATTGCTCTAAAAATTTTCCATCATTGGTTTGTAGTATTAAAGAAACAGTGTTTTCTGAAAATAGGCTTAATAAATAATAGTTTGGTTTGATAGTAACTATATCTACAATAATTCCTGCTTGGTTAGAAATTGGATTTTCATTGATTTCTACAAACTTATTATTTTGAAATTTAACTAACCAAGGTAATCGTTTAGCTCCAAATTGTTCACTTTGCCATCCACCAATTAAATAATCTCCATCTAAATATGCAGATGCAGTTGGCCAATGGTATGATTTTGCTTCAAAATAAGTTATATTATCTGTAGAAAGTTGCGAAGCTAACGATTTAGCTATAATTGCAACAAAAGCTTTGGGGAGAATCGTTGTTGTGGAAATTCCAGTAATAAAATATTCTGTTTCTCTTTCCACATAACTGGTAATCTTATGATTTGCAGGTAATTTTAACTGTTCTAACTTGTTATTATTGATTGGAATCTCTGAACTAAGTTGCTTTGAGAAAATACATTCTGCTGCAATTACGTTGATAGACAATAAACAAATAATTAAGATTTGGAGGATTTTATTTAGCATAAATTTAACGCAAACGTGCCGGATATTGAGTTAAAGGAGAACCAAAAATCTCACCAACATCTCCATTATCAAGACTATAAACATTGATTATCGGTACACGAATGTCTTGAATCTGGAACCATGTTTCTCGTTTAACATTGTCATTTTTACCACATTCATCTTTAGTAACCTTAATATAATCAACAGTTTTATATTCAACAGCAGGCGGAGTTTCTTCATGATTAAGAAAACGAAAACCAAAAGCATGTATAAAATTGTTGCCTTCTTCTTGTTTGTAGTGTATAACATGTTGACATTGCCCAACATACAACTGTTTACCCTCTCTTGATACTGCTTGTATGGCTTTAATTTGTTCATTGGTTAGTTGTAACTGAAAAGGTTCGTTTAACCAACGCCATCCATCTCTATCAGTATAATGTCGCATAACTGGCAAATCTTTTGTGTATTTTATTAACGTCCATCCACCACCATCTGTCGTCATATCACAATAAACTTCAAAAGGCTCTATTCCACCTTCTCCATCTGGGTCAATCATATAAGTCCCATCTCCATGATTAATTCCTAAAGCCAGTGCATGATTACAAGAACGTGGAGTTATTTTTGGAAGCTTGTTAATCAAACCTGAATTTTCTAGGGTATAGAGTTGTTGGACTTCAGAATCTGATAAGGTTCGGTTGTAAATACGAATATTATCTAAATTACCCGTAAAATAAGATTCATTACAATTTCCTCTTGAACCAATACATAAAAAATTATTTCTAACACTAGAAGTACCATTACCCAAATTATCTGTAGAAGTTAAAGCTCCATTTATATATGAAAGCACACGATTATTAATACTGTCATACACCATAACAATAGAATAAATTTGATTTTCGCTGGCAGCATGATTCATACTATACCAATCCCAGTCTTTACGTACTGCAAATGCAAATTCTTTATTTCTTATTGGTTCATCATTATCACATTTTCTTAAATCACATTTTTCTGCAAAAATAGCTAGTTCGTATACATCTTCTTTGTTAAATAAAATAGCTGTTTTATTTAAATTTTTAGGAGTAACCCATAATGAAAACGTGAAATCTTTATCAGAATCAATCTCAAAATTATTAATCTTGATATAATCATCAATACCATCAAAACTATAAGCACTACCAACATTTTCAAATTTATCTTCTGTCAAAGTAGCACCATTAACAATCCCATTATTCCCATTTCCACTAGCATCTTTAGCATTACCATTAAATGGATAATAAGCAACTAAACCATCATATAAAAATTCATATTGTTCCAAATTTTCCAATTCAATATTTTCTAAATTTAATTTACCTTGTTTCCCTAAATATGAAATATCTATAAAATTCAGATTAGATGTAGTTTGTTTAGGAAAAGATATAATTTCATCAGATTTGCATTGCCAAAGCGTTTCATTAGAAATAGCATTTTTTAATATCAAAATAGTTTTTTTCTGAGAATACAAACTTAACAGATAATATCCTGATTCAATAGTAATAATATCTTTAACTGTTCCTTGTGGTTGAGATAATGGTATTTCCTCTTTAATAAATTTATTATCCTGAAATTTAACTAACCAAGGTAACTGTTTATTTCCTATTCCTTTACTTTTCCACCCTCCAACAAGATAAAATCCTTGTTCATTACCTACATAAGTTATTGTCAAAGGAAAATAATGTTGGTCAGTTTTATAAGATATTGGATTTAAATCATTAATGGTAACAATAGCATTAAATAAATTATTTTTTTGAATAGTACCAATTTTAACAACTTCATCGCCTACTGTAATACCATCTTGTATGTAAACATCATTAAGAACTTGTTTAGATTGTTGAGATAATATTTTAACTGGTTCATTTGATGGCTCAATTGGACACAGTGCATTGACTTCTCCAACAGATAGCAGTAGTAAAAACAAATATTTAAAATACATTATTCAACCTTAACCGCATGAACAGAAGAATAAATTAGATAAAAACGTGGTTTTGGCTCCTCCGCTATCTTGGCTTGATAGAAAACATCACTATGTACGAAAGGATGATTGTTTTGATTACGTTGGATAGTTAGGTAATTAGTAAACTTTCCACCTTTAGACATTATGCCTGATAATTCTCTAGCATCTTTTTTGACACCATCACGACTTGCCAGCAGTACATCTATAAAAAGTGTTGTTGCAGTGAATGCTTTTCCTACTGTCGGAAAGTAACGATTCGCTATAACACCAGCAATGGAAACTACCGAAGGAATTCTTACTATTACTCCTCGCTTGGCAAAAGTATTTTTCCAAAAAGTAGCCTTTTTACTATCAAGAATATTTTCATAATGAATATATTTTCTATTTCCAGCAGTTTCAATTCTTTGTAACTCTGCTTGAGAAAAAATAACATAAATTTGACCAGCTGTTACTACTCTATGACCAGTACGGAAAGTACCCATAATTCTTTCATTGCCGGGAACTGCATGAAACATTGTGAGGTCAAACTGGTCATTGATTTTGAATGAAAATTTTTCATACCATTCTGTTCCAAAAGCTAATGAAGAAAGCCCAATTAAAAAAGTTAAAACCAATATTTTGAAAATATTAAATTGCATAAATTACTCCTTTAAAATAAGTGTGAACAAGTTTTTTTGATAAATGGATTCCAAGATTTATCTTGGAAAATTGCCAAATCATTATTTATTTTGACATTTTGTATCTGGTCTAAATATTACATTAGGTTCAACTGTTTCTCCTAAATCTTTAAACCACTGATAGGTGTCTATAGTTTTTGAACCATGACCACCCAGCACAACATAAGGTGATATTTCTTGAAGTAATGTCTCTAATTTATAATCTTTACAGAAATTTAACTCGGATTGTTCTTCCTCCGTACACATTTTGTTTCGCAAACTCTCTTTATCAATTGAAAATGAGTGAATTTTTTTCTTGTTATACCCTATTTCACCATTATAATTTATACATTCAAATCCCTTAAGATGAGAAGTTATTTCTCCATTATCTTTGTTATAAATAATGTAACCACCTGTTGATAAACCGAGTACTTGAACACTAGAATTTACACTGGTATACACATTAAGGAATTGCTTAGTTATACGATTATTGATATTGCATTTCTTTATAAAAATATTTTTGTCAGTATTTTCTTGTATACCTAGAGTTTTTTTAAACCCTTTAATATATGTTTCTTTTACTTTACCTGAAAAATTAATTTTACTAAATATTTCCTGATTTGATTGCCATATTTTAATATCTTCTTTTTTATAGGAAAACCAAACCTTTTCGCATTCAAACAATGTATTTCCAGCTTGCAATTCCTTTAATAAACCAAGATAAAGTTGGTTGTTTGTATTCCAATATTGTGAAGGAAACTTTTTAATGTAAATAGATGTCTTATTATCGTCTTTAAACCAATAAGTTCTTCTAGGATTTTTCTCAGATATTTCCAATATAAACCAATCATTTTGAATGTAATCTATCCGATTTCCTATCGTTGGATTTTTCAATTTATCTAAAAAGGTAATTGTTAAGTTATTTAAATCTGTTTCAGAGGAATAAATAATTTTAGTTTGCTGCATTTCTTTATCAGTCCAAAATAAATAAGCACAATTTAATTGGCCATAATTACAGGTATAGGGTATTATTAATAAAGATTTAGTAGCCGTATTGAATCGAGCTTTGTTAGTAATATTAGTGTACTTTATTCCAATATCTAAATTTTCATCTAATAAATTCACTAACTTTTGATAGAAATCATTAGTTTCTATTTCTGGAATAGCAAAAATTTTCTGAAATTCACCATCAATGTAATTAACATGGACTTTTTTATTTTTTTTGTATAAGACGAATAGTCGCTTATTAGTTTGATACAATTCAAAAACAACATTATTTAAGGATTGTTCAAATAGTACATTGAGATGTTGCGTAGATAATTTATCTGAATTACCTTTAACTTTTATAGATTTGTTTTTATTTGGAGAATAGATTATGTTAGTGTCAGCAATATGTAAATTACATTTGTCTTCCCATTGAAATATAAAAAAGTTATCATTTTCAATTTCACTGGCTATTTTACATCCAGAATTTTTTGAAATAGTTTTGCTTAACCAATTTAAAAATATTGGATTATAATCTGAATTTTCTTTTTTGTGTATTTGACCAATTTTTATGGATTCACTAGTCAAATCGTATATGATATTATCTTGCCATACTAAAAGTTTTCCATTTATTTTTTGAATAAGGACTTTGGTTGGTACAATAGAAGCTGTCTGTAAATATTTTATTATTTTAGTCCTATCACTTGTATTCAAAGAATCCCAACTAGATAATTCAATAGATACTACTGTACTTTTTTTATGGATTGTGTAAAGATAAGTTTTATTTTCTTTTTGTAAAATAACAGCAGTCTTCTCAATTATCCACATTAATCCCTTTATCTTTTCAGGAGCGTCTTCAAGCAACTTCAAATAAATACGACTATTTTTATCCTCGGCATCTTCACTAATACTTATAAATTCACTATTATTCCAAGAAAAAAGTTTTTTAGTTCCTTCAAGTTTAAAGATTTTATCTTTTACAAAGTAATAATCACCTTTAATAGTTTCCTTACAATCATTCTTAGCAAAGATAGTTTTAAAAATCGGCATTTCTTTTACTTCTTTTAAATCCAATTCTTTACCTATAACTGTTTTTTCAGTGTGAATAGCTAAATTAGCCCTTCTACATTCACCTTTACTAAGAGCAATTTCAAAACTCTTTGTATCATAAACAGCGATAAGTATCTTATTAAGAGATTCCAAAGCATTTTTATCAAAAATACCTTCCATTCCACTGATTTTTAATTTTTCTACATCTGTTGGACTTCTTAGATCAAATAATCTTGCTAATAGTTTCTCCTTACCTCCTATTTGAAACATATAACAATCAAGAGCTATAAAAGTATCAGTATTTTTTAATGTTTTTTCCAATAATGAATAATATTTATTAACAATAGTTTGTTCATTTTGTTGTTCATTTTGTTGTTCATTTTGTTGTGCATCTTTAATAACCTTTTCATAATTAATATCATTGTTATCAGATTTCCATTGAATTACTGCTTTCACCCAAGGTTTTAATACTTGAGTTTCAAATATATTATTATTACATTGATTAGATTGTGTTTTAACACGAGATTTTGTAACCAACTTTTTAGAATCAGGAACACTACCCTGCATATTAACAACATAACGTTCATCCTTCTTATGTATCATAGCTGCAAACGAATGAATAACATCATTTTTAGAATATGTTCCCTCAAAAAGTTTGGTTTCTTCAAATTTAGCTAATTCTTTATCTTCTTGAATACTTTTCAGTGCAACTTGAATAGCTTCTCTTGCATATCGGTTTTTTACTTCTTTGCCTTCAAAATTTTCATTACCAGCTAACTTATTCAATGATATTTTTTCTTTATCAAAAGATAATGTAGCTAATTCAAATAATTCATTTTTCATGGTAGGTACAAACAATTTATTATCTATTAAGGCTGCATACAAATTCTCATCAATATAGAGTAAGCTATTATTAGGGACTTTTGTTTTTGAAGTATCAAAAATAATCGCTTCAACTTTGTTAAGTTCTTTAGCTTTCTGTCGAACTAAATTTAGAAAAGTAAGAGCATTTTCAGGAGGAAAATTAATAGTTAAACGTTTTACGCTATCTGTTCCTAATAATTTCACAGAAGAAACCGGGCTATTAAAACCAAAGAAGGTTATATCATTATCTTTTTTGAACTTAACTATTAAACCTTGAGTTTTACCATCCTGAATAAAATTAGCATAATCAATAGGATTATTATCCCATTGTTCGGCTAAAACATTATTGGTTTGTTTAATAAAATCAAGTAATAACTCAAAAGTTTTTTGTTTATTATTCCAAAACGTATTTAAATATCCTTTTAAGTTTTCACATAAACCATTTTGTTCTGCCATTTGAAACGAAGCTTGTTTATCTTGATAAACCCACCAAAATGTTCCTGCGTGTTCTGTACAGTCTGAATCAGGCACAACAAATGCGAAGCCTTCTTTATTATCCAAAATAATAAATTCTTTACCCTGAAATTTGTTGTCTTTAAAAACCACTTTGTTTAGTGAATAAGGTAAGCTAACATTATAAGATTTATCGAATATTTTTTCTTTATTTTCGCGTTGGAATGTAAATCTAAGTGTGTTATCTACGTCTTCTTTAGATATAAACCAAGTGGTTCCCTCTTCACATGTTTCCGCCATACATTCTCCCCATGGAGGGAAGCTAACTTTTTTTTCTTTTTTTGGAATATGTGGAGGTATTACTTCAATAGGGCTAGGAAAAAATTCACCCGGACAAACAGTTAAAGGTGGTTGCGTAATATCAACTGGCTCTTCTTCTTCAGAAAATCTACTTCCATTCCAAAATAAAATTTTTAACGATGTTTCTAAAGCAAAGTTACCATCGCCAATGTTTCTTACCCGTGCATACATACCGGGCCATCCAGCATTTGGACAATCCGTTATGTTTTCAGGTATTTCTTTTTCAGCAAATAATTTGTGATATTCTTCCTGAATTGGTAATAGCTTTTCTATAGCTACTTTGGCAAATTCTTTATCTTTTTCAATTATTTCTGCATCCAATTCACTAACAAATAATGTAACTGCTTCACTACCTTTCCAGCCACCAACATAGAAAACCGTTGCACCATGACCTTTATATTGAACTGCAATAACATGTAATGGTTTGCCACCAGATTCAGCTTTAAATTCAGTAACATTAGTAATAAAATCACCAACATCTTCAAATTTATTCACATCTTTATTATCAGAGCCTCGTGCCAATACACCACTTGCTCCATAAATAAAAGCCATTAAGGCAGTTTTACGGTTTGGGTCTTTGACTATGTTTGTTAAATTATCGTAACAAATCCTCATATCTTTTTTATAAGGATATTGCCAAGCACCAACAAAAGAACGACCGGCAACTCGCCTATTAATAGGTTTTTCATTCTGAGTTGAATCAATAAACCAATGTAAAGTTGTATGTTTGCTACAATCAGTTTTTATATCAATATCAGCATCTTGCTGTAAAAAATGAGCATACATACCTTTTCCAACTGAAATAGTAAGTCCTTTACTAGTAAAAAGTTCACCTTTTTGTATAAAATGTGTAACTTCAGTTGGCTGACCACTAATAGGCTGTTTCATTTTCTGTGGTATATATCCAATCAGTGTTTCTGGCTGATCTTTCTTAGTTTGGTTAATCGCTAACAAGTTATTATTTGAAGAACGAATTACCCAACCAGTGTCACCACTACCACTAGCTCCCAACATGGCTGTACTGAGAACCTTTGCTTTAGATTCTTTAACTGGCTTTTTATAAGCTGGTGGTACTTTGGGTTTTTCGAGCGTATTTTTTACATCTTTAAAACCACCTTTACCATCTGGATTAGCTTTATAATCTGATTTTTTGCCAGTTTTATTCTTAGAATCACCATGTTTTCCATAAGTGCTACCACGTTTTTTGCCAAATGATGAAAATGGATTAAGCCTTAGTTTGCCTGAAAACAGATTTTTTAGACCTTCCCATAAATCTTCTAAACTAGGTAATGCAATAATTCCTTTCATAATTCTCCAGACAGCATCAGGGCCTAGTTGATCTAATTCGCTAACAGTTAAACCTAATCCAATTCCTAAGAAACTAAACCCAAGCCTAGCTTCATCTGGTGCAACTCCCAAATCAGCATCAGCAAGTGTATAACTAAATACTTTAAGTGCAGCAGACATACCAAGTCTTGGGTCACGGAATTTATCCTTGGTTTGAAAAGAAGCATCTCCTTTTAATAAACCAAATACATTATACTCAGTAATTGCACCCATTTTTCCAGTTGTTAAGTAAAATTGGGCATCTGCAACCGTAATTTTAAATAATTCCATACCAGCACAACCAGCTATGCCAGCTTCACCCCCCATATTATCAGCAGCTTCTTTCTGACAATGATCTTTAATTTCTACATCCCCATGGCTCTTAATATTGCTCCTCCTTGCAACCTAATAATACTGGACAATACACCACCTATGTCTATTGTTTGAGTGGCTAATCCATTTTGCACATCCAATTTAATCTTACTATTCCCTAATGGTATGATATAGAAAGCAGTTAAACTACCATCACCAGAAAATGCAAAATCTTCAAAAGTAAGTGCGAATTCGCCATTTAATTTAAGTAACCATTTATTAACATCGCATGGAGATAATGTTAAATTACCATAGAAGCTAATTTTTTCATCAGTAAAGGTAAGTGTAGGACTACATAGACTAATCGGTGGTATCAGGATTTCTCGACCAAGTGGAATACTAATACCATTAAGATCAAAAGAAATTCCTGTTTGGTCTATACTTACTTCAAAGGGAGGAAGAGGTGGAATTATGTCAGGTAAACCAATTTCAACATTTAACTCAATACCAGTTGGTAAGTAGTTTTCTTCTGACAAATACAGTTTTATTTTGCTTATATTTAAATTTTCAAATTTAGGTAAACCTAGTTTATATACATCAATTTCAATACTTTCAATATCCGGTTTATCAATTTTCAATTGATATCCTGAAGCTAATGGAATGTGCAACTTAGTTGTAATTGTTGGTATTTCCTCATGAATAGTAACTGATATATTAACTTCACCAGTTTTTCCATTATTAGCCAATTTTGGCACAGTAAGTTCAGCCGTAACTAATCCCAAATCAATCTTTCCAATGGCATTTAATTGATTTGCAAGTTTTTTCCACAAGACTTGTATGATTGGTTGAACCAAAAGTGTTTCTAAATTGTCACCATGAACATCGGCTTTAAGTTCAATCGGATCAAGTGATGTTTGAATGGGAATTGTAATATTTTCCAACCCAACTTGGCTTAGTTTTAGTTCAACATTCCAATCAACCAGTAAAGCTGTTTTGTTGAAACGAATTTTGTCAAAGACAGTAAATTTTGCAAAGGATTTAAGGAAACTAAGTTGGCTATTAAGAAATTTATCAACTTGTTCATTGACATTACTACTGATACTCGCTTGGCTCAAATCCAATTTTTTCGGTTCTGCGTTTGAATAACGGGCATTATTCACTGTTACATTGAAATCACCTAGTTCCCATTTAAAACTAAAAATTAAAGCTTGTTTACCAAAATCAGAAGTTATTTTTAGAATATTGTCATTCTTTTTAGGGCAACCCGGTTTAAAATCTTTCTCCAGAATAGAAATATTAACCGTTTTAAGTAAATTGTCTAATGATTTTAGCAATGTATCTTCTAAATTTTGACACTTTTCTAAAATTGTATCCAGATTATTGCCACCTCCAACATTATCTGCTAATTCACTAATAGATTTTGTTGTTGTATTTATCTTCTCGAATTCAACAAATTCAGAAACTAGTGATTTTAAAGATGGTTGAATGTCGAATTGAGATTTTCCTGCAAGTAAATCACTCAAATTAATTAACAACTTAATCCTTTTTGACAGAGGTTTAGCATCACTTTTAATAATAGATGGAAGTGTTAACGATATTGGAAGCACAACATTAGGAAAATGAATTTGCGGGTCTTCTGCTTTCAAAATAGTAGACGAATCAAAAAGTGTATTATTTAAAACTTTCTTCAAATTATCCAATTTACAAGATGAATTACTTGTTGTAAATATAACTTTTCCATTATCTTCTAAATCACCTCTCCATTCAATTTTACAATCCAATGGTTGGGTTATTTTTAAAGCAAAGTTACACGATTTAAATTTAGTATGATTTGGCAATTCTTGGAAATTGTTACATTTATATCCCAACCAACCAAAGTTGTTTAATTTAATAACAGGTTTTAATTCATTTAGTTTATTACGTTGTATTAATGTTAAAGCATTAAGAATTCCCCAACTGCGTAAATCAAAATCAGTACTCATCAAAGCAAGCAAACCGGGAAAAGTTTTTGCAAAATCTAGTTTTTTCTCAAAATCTATAGACTGAACAGCTACTATTTTTGTGAGTTCTTTCACTGTTGGGTTAATAAACCAATTAGCCTCCAAATCAATTCCAACTTGAAGAGGTATTTTCATACCTTGTAAATCAACAGGCATTGAAAATATGAAACGTTTTGCTTGAGAATCAAAGTTTATGTCAATATTTGCCAACTTAATCTCAGGTAATTGTTTTTTTAGCCAAATTTTTAGACATTGCAAAGCTTCCTCATTCTTTGATATATTAAAATTAGGTTTAAAATTATTATCTAAACTTCCATTAAATTTAAGTGAACAATTCGGAGCAGGTTTAGCAGGAGTAAATGTAAAATCACAATTTTTATAGTACCAATAACCATGTATAGGTGTATTTTTACCACTAATTGCAACAGTTATTTTTTCACGAACTGGATTATCGCAACGGTATTCAATTTTACTAATATTTGTATTTAATGCACCTTTAAACTGGAGTTTTGGCTCTTGATTAATCTTATTCCAAAAATCTGAGTTTGTAGCAAGTAAATAAGGATTAAATTTACCTTCTAAAAAGCGTTTAAATTTATCAACTTCTGAAAATAATTGTTGCTCAACACGTTCCAACCAATTAGAATCAAGTTGCCCAATAATCTTTTTAACATTGGATTTAACATCTGGATTGAATTTAAGCTTAACATTTAATTCGGAATCAATTTCTAAATCGGCAATTCCATTTACTTGTTTAGGCAAATAGATTTTTATTGTCTGTTCTAAGGTACTAATAATTTTGGTTTTACTTGCTTCATCGAGCTTAACTTGAAGTTGACCATTTTGAGAAACCAAGTTGATAGTAATTCCACTAATTGGCTGAAATGGCAATGGTACATTTAACTTGATATTTTTCAATATAAGTTGTTTTTCCTTCCATATTATTTGACTATTTTCATTGTCAGTATCTCCCATAAAGACAAATTTGTCAGAACCAGAAGTTCTCAATTGAATAGAAAAATCACTACCTAAAGGAATTTTTACTTTCTTTTCTATTTCAAAGTTAAGTTTATATTTTTCATCCAAAATAACCCTAGCTACTTTTTGATAACCTTTAACATTAAGATATAAATCACACTGTGCAGTATCAGTTATTAATTCACAATTTTCTAAATTGGCAAAATGAGTATCTGAAAAATAGTTATTCAATAAACCAACTAAATCAAAATGACTCTTTGCTAAAACAATTTGTTTATCTAAATTCAAATGAAAAACGACAAAATTACCGGCTAAATTAGGGTTAATATCAGCTAAATCTAGGCGTAATTTGGCAATACAGATTTTGGAGTCTTTTTTAGGGTCTTTAGAACAAATTCTTACTTCAGAAGAAAAAGGGAATTTATCCAAAAAGCTTTTGACAGTCTCTATAGGTAAAATAGCATTAGGAAAATTCTTACTTATGCTGTCTTTAGTAAAGTAGCTTACTAAAATATTATTAACTTTTTCAGTTAGTTTATTTTTAAACGTTGTAATTTTATTTAAAGGGATTGTAATAGGTTCATCCAAAAAATTAATTGATAAACTTTTTTCAACAGAAAATTGTATAGATTTTGGTGATAAACGATTATCCCAGCCAATAAATTGTAATAGTTTCTTAGAATTTTGTTGACAATTTTCTACAGCACAACTAAATGGATATTTACTAAAACCTTCTTTTATTTCCGCTTGAATTTTATCCTGAATTTTATCAATCTCTAAATTAGCGAATTGTTCACGGTTAAATGGAATTTTAGTGGTTAATCCAGTTGGTATCCAAGTAAAAGTACTTTTATTTTTAATATTAAATAAAAGTTCTGCATTAACTTCATTTTGTTTTGACTTAAGACGTAGAATAAAAGAAAAAGATTCTATCCATGATTTAATTTTAATTTCTTGGTTAATTGCTTGCTCAATTGTATGAACAGTCAATTGTTTTTTTGCCGTTTTGAGCAACTCATAACGAATGGTAGAAACTTGTTTTTCAATTGCATCAACAATGACAGAAAGCTCAGAAAGTAATTTTTTTTCATCTTTTTTCAGTTTCTTTGCTTCTTTTTGATTAAGCTCATTAAGTTGATAAAGACTCTCTGCATGAATATCCCACGTTAGCTTAAGTAAAGAGTCTATTTGTTGATATAAAGAATCATCATTATTCTTACAAGCCGTAGCTACTTCTTGCTGATCTTTATTTTCCTTCTTTTCTTTATTTTCCTTTTTTTCTTTATCTACATCTACGCATGGCAATCTATATGGATTAGCTGCTTTTTTGCAATTTTTAGCAATTTCTTCAATCTTAGTTACTATACATAATTCTTTTATTGGTTTAGATACTTTTGGCCATAACAACTTTTTAGTATCTGATTGCTTAAAAAAAGTTTCTACAAATTCTAAATTGGTATTAAAACTTTGCTTATCTTGAAACAGAGTTTCTATTACAATTTTTTTAACACATTCATATTCAAAATTAGCTTTTTCATCATCTTTTACTGATTCATTGACACACCTCTCTTTGAAATTTTTATTTTGATAAGCTTTTACTAATTCTTCAGGTAATTGGATAAATAACTGCTTCAAAATAGGATCAATAATTTTTTTATCAGATAAATCTAAATCATCAATAATCTGTTGTTCAATAGGAATAGCAGTCAATAACCGGCGCACAGCATAGAAATCAATTTCCAATGCACGGATGAATGCTTCTAATTTGTTATTTTCTGTAATTTCTGATTTGGCATAAAATTTCTTACAAGCCTTGTGAAGACCAAGTTTTTCATTGTTTTGAGTTAATGGTGATTCTTTCCGTTCGTTTCTAAATTGTTCCCAACGTTGGATAAAGTTTTCCAAATTACTGTATTCTTTGTTATCTATTGATATATCATACTTTGCTAACCAACTTTGTATTTCTCCTTTTCCTTCTCGTTTTTTTAGTTTTTCAACGCCATCCAAAAATTGTTTAGCAACAAAACCCTGATAAAAAGCAGTTATGCAGGTTAAATCATCAAGGCGTTTTTTATATTCCTTTTTATTTCTATCCTTTTGAATTTGCATCAATAAAGAGATAAGAGCATGTTCCACATCTGTATTATTTTCATCTACTTTAATTTTTAACTTCTTAAGTCTCTTGTAGAATGAATTCATTCCTGATTCTGATAGAGGATGTTTATCCAATTCATTCAAAATTTTTGTTGCTTCTTTACCATTAAAATCTATTTCTTTATCTTTTCTTGCATATTGAATCTTAATACTTACCCATTGTCTAGCAATAAGCTCAAGTGCATTTATAGAAGCTATATCTGAACTTGAAGCCCAACTTTGTTTTAAAGTACGTTCATCAGCTTTACCATAATCCAAACTTTTAGGCCCAGAACGAGCCATATCATATAACATACCAGCTACTTTACGATTATTATCAATTTCATCAATATATTGATGAAAACCTTCCTTAAATTTTGATTTATCAGTCAAAGCATTTCGTTTAGACAGATAACCCAATACATTAATCAACTCCTTTTGAGCAATAGAGTTAACAATATCGGTGTTTGATTCGGTTAGCTTAACAATATCAGTTAAATAACGAATTTCATTTTGAATTTCTTCTTGGGTCTTAGCCTGTGCAGTAAGCCCTATTGCAATAAAAACAATAAATAATAAAATAATTTTTTTAATATGTCGCATTTTATATTCTTCTATTTGCCTGAATCACGATTAAAATTTTCATCAACTTGCAAAGCTAATTTTTCTAACAACGATGTATTATAATAAATACCTTGTTTCTGCATAGCCTTTGCACATTTTGAAAATGAAACAATTTTTCCCTGTTGTTTGGCTTTAAGTAAAACACCTAAAGTTCCAGTAACCGAAATACCTAAATATTCTGCAATGTTACGAGCAATTTTTTCATCAATAATGACATAGTCAGCGTTTTTAGATATTGCCATATTCAGTGTGTGTTTTTCACCTTTATCTAGTTCCATTAAAAAATGGTTTTGTAATGTGTCTATGGACTTAACAATATTTATCCAACTTAATTGGGTTAAATCTGGTACGATAATTCTACCACCCTCAGCACATTCTTCGATAACTTCTTCTACGACATAAATTTCACTAAACAATGCTTGTAATAGGTTCAATTGATTAATGCTAGATAATGCTATGATTGGAGTTGTATTAGAAAATATCATCATAATAAAGACGTTTCTCTATTAAAATCATCTTGCGAATTTTCTAATAAGACTGCACCATTTGCCATAGCTTTCAGTAAAAAAGTAATTCTTGGTATATTAAGCCATTGTGCTGCCATGCCAGACGAAATTTTACCTTCCTTAAATAAGGAAATAGCAGATTGGGTTTTCATTAACTCAGAAAAATCTTCTATGTTGATATGTAAACTCAATAATAATTCTACTGGACACTCAATAGAAATAGCATTTTTCATATTTTTTCCTCTTGGAATAAAATCCTTCAATTCTATAAATCATAATTCTGACAATTAATCATCCGCACACATTTCTTTTGGTTCTTTAACCTCAAAAGTAAATGGAATGGAGTCATGGTTATGAATTGGTATTTCTATTAATGGTAATTTATTTCTTTTACAGGGTTGACGAATTATTAGAACAGCATTTCTAACATATCCCTCTATACCAATTGGCCGAAAATTTAAATCATATTCACCATTAGGTATATTTTCTAATAACAAATGAGTAAAAAGCTTATCATCAGAATAAAATATTGATTCTTTTTCTTGTTTATTTTTACTGAAATAGTTAGATGTTTTAGAATCTGGTTTACCATTTACCCATTTCCATTTATTCGATATTTCTATTGCAAAATTAAAAGGTTTTGTTGTGGTTACCATAATCTCCACAAAAGAAGTTGGTTTAGGATTATTAACCATCGCAGTAAAAATAATAGTCATTACAATTACAGCCCCGAAAGCCGAAAATAAAATATCCAATAAAGAAGTTAATGTTCCGCCATATTGTTTTTTAGTATTTATCATTCTTGCCATTTAAGACCAAATTTTTCAGTTTTCTCAAGGATTATTTCAAATGTACCATCAGCTTTAAAACAATTCTCAGTAGAACCATCTTCAGGTACATTAGTAACGTTAATTGGTGAAATTGCCGTGAATTCACAGGTAGTTGAAGAACCTCCACCACTAAATATTATGTTCAAGTCTTTGTCGCTATCTTCATTAATAACACGTACTAATATTAAAAATTTATTTCCTGATTCTTTTACGGTTAATTGATAATCTTTGTTCTTTTTAGGCTCTGGCTCTATAGTAATTTTTGTAGAATTAAACTCTGCAATTACCCTATAATAATTCTCTGCTCCATCAGCTACTTTAACCTCATAAGATTCAGTTCCTCCTTGCCGAACCATCGCAGCTATAACAAATAGCAACAACATAGCACCACCCAAACCGCAAGTTATCATGTCAAAAAAAGAAGTCCCAAATAACTCTTTTTCAGTTCTTCGGCTCATTCTTTCCTGACCAGTCTTTTAATGTATGAATTAAAGAATTGATACTGTCTTCTTTAATACTATCAGTAACATTAGTCAGCATTTTTTCCAACTCAACTTGTATTATGCCCTGAACTTTGCTCTCAAATTCTTCAGTAGAAATCACTTTCTTTTCAACATCTTCTAATTGTTCAATGTTTTTATCCATGATAATTTGATAAGCTAAAGTCAAATTCTCATCCTCACGGCGACTAACTATTTCTGAAGCTAATGTGAGTGGTATAGATAATAAAAGAGCAACTAAAGTAGTATCAAAAGCCAAAGATAGATTAACCGTCATTGATTGCACTGCCGCAATTTGCAATGGATTAGTAACCGCACTCAATACTCTATCAGCACCACCCAACGCATCACTTATACCCAATACTGTACCGACAAAACCAATAGTTGGCACCGCAAACATAACAAATCGTACCCAAAATCCTAGACTAATCATTTCTTCCCTAGCCTGATTAATTTCACTATCCAAAACTTGAATACCATCAATTCTGCCATTATTCAAACAAGCATTATTAACCGAATTAATTATCCGTACTATATTAAATTTTCTATTTTTTTTGTAAATCTCATTACGAATTCCACTCACGTATTTTTCAAAAAGCTCATCTTTCACGGAAATTATTTCAGTTTTACCAGTTTGTTGCTGTAAATAATCATTCAGGAATAGCGGAATTTGCTCTTGTGAAGTTAAATCTTTTGAAGTTAAATCTTTTTTTTCTAATAGTCTTCTTTCTCGTGAGTATAAAATGCTTCGATTACACAAAAATATTAAACCTGATAGTGCTAACCATACTGTTAACCACTGGATAAAACCACTCCATACTCGTCGCATGTTATAAGCTGATAATGTTCCTTTACGTAATCCTGGTGCAGATTGATTGACACCATTCATAATAATATCAATATCCTTGGTAAATTGTTTTTGGAGTTTTTTGTCCATTGAACTTAAGTTAAGCTCTTCAATATATTTTGGACATTCCCATTTTGCACTTTCATCAAGATACATTCTAAAACTTCTACAGGATAGTAAATCGTCAGCTAATTCTTCAGTAGTTGGAAAAGTACGATCTGGATAATACCACAAGAAATTTTTATACCCATTAATTAGATCACCATGAATTCGCATAAAAGAAATAAATATTTCATCAATATTCTTCAATCTATCCCATGCGGTTTGAGGAATTTGTTCTATAGGAAAATCTCCCCCACCAAATGCTAAAATAATTTCTATATCAGTCGCTATATTGTTAATTACAACATTTTCACCTTCTGTACATATTAATTTTTTATTATCTTTTAATGCTTTACAAATATTTTCAAAAATTTTATTTGTTTTGGTTTCAGAATCTTTTAAATCACTAAAATATCCAGCTATCCCATTGGTAAATCCAAAATTTAGCATACCAAAAAATAAAGATAATAGTAAAAAACCCCAAAATAAGGCTCGAATAGATTGACTGATTTCATGGAAGGTGATGTATTTTTTCATTGATTTACCTATTTTTTTATCTATTATAGTTAAGTATAGATTGGTCTTTAGTATGAAAACATATGATGAAAGTAGAATTTACATTATACTTACCAAGATGTCAAGCTAAATATTTTACCTAATCTAAAAAACCATAGCATGATACAATAGTGCGACACGTTTAGTTAGAAACTCTACTGCCAGTAAGGAGCAGAGCCAATAATTAGGGCTACAAAACATCGTAGTTACAATTATGTTATTTATGGGGATGAAAGGTGCGACACGTTTAGTTAGAAACTCTACTGCCAGTAAGGAGTGGAGCCAATAATTAGGGCTACAAAACATCGTAGTTACAATTATGTTATTTATGG
>DAOUSL010000346.1 GCA_030627235.1 Thioploca sp. | reverse complement strand
TAACTGCCAAAGCAGATTCTGGTTCCGAGTTCGACCAATGGAGTGGTAAAGATTGTGATACGGAAATATTCCTTGTTAGTAATCATACTTGTACTGCCTATTTCAACTTAACGCCTCGTACTTTAACCGTTGATTATCCTGAAAATGGAGTAATTACTAGTTCACCAGCAGGTATTGATTGTGGTAATACCAGTCAAAAATGTAGCTATGAATTTGAAGGTGGTGCAGATATCAGTTTAACAGCCACTCCAAATGCTGAATATATGCTTGATTTATGGTCAGAAAACTGTCCGGATGGCAAAGTTCAATTGCTGAAAAATACTACCTGTTCAGCTACATTTACAGCTAAACCTGTTGAACCAATTATTGAACCTCCAGAAGATGTTGTTCCACCAGTTACAGATACTGACCCAGTAGTTCCACCAACTCCAGATGTTGATCCAGTAATTCCAACAGATGTTGAAGATTCAGATATTCCACCAACCCCAGAAGTTGACGAACCAGCTATTTCAATAAATACAGTTAGTTTCAGTGAACATAATTATAAAGTAGCTGAAAATGCTGGACAAACTGAAATAACAGCAACTAGAATTGGTACTGAAGGAAAAGTTACTGTTGAATTGCGTAGTTCAGAAGATGACCGTCATGAACCAGTTGTGGAAACTTTAGAATGGGATGATGGCATAGATGGTGATATAAATGTTCCAATCACAATCATTGACAACGATATAGTTGATGGCAACCAAGAAGTTATCTTAAGTTTGGGTGCTACTGAAAACGCCAATTTGATAGACCCTGATACTTCAATATTGACTATTGTTGATGACGACACTGTTATAATAGATGTTCCAGTGATAGAAACACCAGTTGATGAAATTGCAACTCCATCAACAACTTCAACCTATGTTCCAGTGAGAAATACTTGTTCGTCTGGTAACGTTATCAATACAACCTGCGATTTTGCTTGGAATAATGCCGAAGATATTATTATTGATGAAAATGGTAATGTATCACATCTAACTGTAAAAACTAATATTGAAAATCATGGCCGAATTGGTAACTCTGAAATAACCGAAGGCAATCAAGTAACTGGTGGTATTTTAACTGGCTATATCTCCAATTATGGTACTTTGACTGACTTTGAATTTCTTGGTCGTTCTATCAGTGGTGCAAACGATAACGGCGAAGTTGTCGGAACGCTTGCTGGTAATATTACTAATAATAGTGAAGTCGAAGGTAGTTTTGCAGATGTTAATCTAGCTCCAAATACTCATATCATTGGTGGTATTTTAGAACAACGGATTATCGGTGATAAAGAACAACCTGCTATTTTGGAAAGCTTACTTATCAGGTCTAAAACTGTTATTTCCAACGTGATTATTGGTGATGATGTAACATTTGAAGCAGAAGTTATTTTTGGAGAAAACGTTACTTTCTCATCCCATGCAAGTTATATGAAGTATCATAATATCATGGAATTACCAGCATTTGGTGATGCCATTATTCTTGATTCTGAAACTAATAAAACTACTACGAGCTTTGCAAAATTAACTGGTGGTGCTTCAGAAAATAATGGTGTTTTCAAACGTAAAATAAAGATAAAGCGGAAATCTAAAGTTATAATTAAGAGCAATCTGTTGATTGATATGAAGCATATTGGCAACCAAGCCGATATTTTAGTAGTTGCTGTTTACACTGTCAATGGTAAAGATAACTTCTATATGCTTAATTCTGAAGGTAAACCAATTAATTGGAATGGTAACATTTCCAGTTTGGTAGCTTTCCAGAAACAGGAAAATTTATCTCAGGTTGAACAACTTACTATTTGGGATGAACCACTTGATTTAGCTGGTTCCGTAATTGTTTATGTTGGTTATAGACTTGCGGATGGTTATATTGTTTACTCAACTAAAGATGTAATTGAAATGGATTTTACTGAGTAAAT
>DAOUSL010000084.1 GCA_030627235.1 Thioploca sp. | reverse complement strand
TTTGGTGGAACTGGTGTTAAAACTTTGAAAGGAGGTACCACTGTTAATGGTAATTTGAATATTAGCAAAGGAGTACTACTTACCACTTCTAATTATAACTACGCATTAACAGTCAATGGAAATATTACTAATAATGGTACGATTGCAGATGGTGAAAAACAGCAATTTAGAGTGTTTACATCTGGCAATATCCTAAACAACGGCACATGGAACAACTCCCGAACTACCCTAACTTTCCCCAGCAACAAATTCCGCATGACCAACACACCAACTTGGGAAGAACCAAAAAATACCAGCTCCTACGAAATCACCGATTACCTCACCACCCAACACCATTGGCAAGTCAGTGCAGATGGCAACACATGGTCAGAACAAAGAGGTATTAATGACCCAAGTTTGGTAGTTGCAACTGAAAATATTAATTTTATCGCTGAACCAGTCCTAACAAACGATGATCATGGTGATACACCTTTCGCCTCAACTCCTATTTCTCTCAATAGCAACATATCAGGACAGATGAACGCTGATTTTGACCGAGATTGTTTCAAAGTTGACGTACCAAGCTATGGTCTTTTAACAGTTAATATTACTAGTGATGCAAATATCTATGCACTATTAGCCAAAATAACCAATAGAGGTGGAGAAAGACTTATTACCGAAGAAGGTAAAAACTTCAATATATCCCAAGAATTAGAAGCAGATAGCTACTATATTTGTCTCGATGGCCAACAAAATTATAGCTTCAACACAGCTTTCGTACCACTACAAGCCAGTTCTTGCAATTCAGATAACTGTACAGCAAATTACTCAGTATCAAACGAAGCCGCCAACATACCATGTATAGTTGCACCGGGACTTGGTACATTTGAAGCCGAATTAACCATGATACCAAACAGCAATCCACCTCGTTTAACTCTATCTGGTATCAAACAAGTCAGCCAAGATTGTGCAGGCAGACCATCCTTATACTTACCAGACATCGGAAAACTAAATATTCCCGAACTCAACATTCCAGAATTAGGTGACATACTTGATGTTACTTTAGGACTATTTAAACAAGGTGAACAACCTGAATTTACGATTGAGAGTGTGAAGCCTCCGTTAAAAAAAGCTTTACAATCCTTAAATGGTTGGAGTTTTAAAGCAGATGTATTTGATGAGACTTACACTTATATTTTAAAAAAGTTTGATAATCAATTTGATGTTGATGGTCTTTACTGGCAAGCAACTGATATTGCTAAGATAGGTTCATCCAAACTGATTACTGTTGTATTACAAGAAAACGGTGATTTAGCAATCAAGCATAAAATTGGTGAACATGATTATACTTTTACCCTACAACCTTATAATAATCCAACTGATCCAGATGGAAATTATTATCAATATGTTGATTGTTCAAAAGCTCCCAAATATTGGAACTTTTTTTTAATAGAGAATCCTAGTTGTCGTCAAAAAGAAAGTCTGTTTTTTTTCTTGAATATCGTAGCACCAGAAACAAGACGTTTAAAAGCAGATATTATAGCAAATATGAAAGGTATTGTTTCTGCTGAAGAAGGATTAACTCTATTCAATGATGCTGTAGATACATTTGCAGGTTATTTAAGTCTTTTTAGTTGGAAACCTGATGATACGGTATTCAAAACTTCTGTTGAAATCGCATCAGGAGTAACAGATTTAACCGCAGGCATTACACAAACACTATATGGTGGTGATAGTAAAATTACCGGTATTGTAGTAGATGGACTTGGACAACTTCTTTCAGGTGCTGCTTCAGGAGTAACTAATCCTGCATTGATGGTTGATTTAGGTGCAGATTTTAGTACATCTGTTTTTAGGTTTGCTCTTGCTTTTTCATTAAATGAATCAATTGAAAGACTTAACGAAACTATAATACTAGATAAATATTACCTAAAATATCTTAGTTATGGTGGCAATAAAAGAATTCTAAGAACTAGTTTAGGTTTACCTGTTAATGCTTCTCTTAAAACAGTTGTACGTGAGATAGCAGATAACAGTGGTTATACTGAAGGATGGTTATCTGAAAACTATAAAGCAGATCGTGTCATAAAAATGATTGATGGATTTGATGAAGCATTTAAACAAGTAGATTTTTGAGTTTGGTAAATTTGCTATAACATAACCATTTGTCAGAATCAGGATTTACAAGATTAAAGGATTTTCAGGATGAGATTGTTGGTTTTATCCCGTTAATCCTGATTTTGACAATTAAATATTTATTAATATTAAGTTACGTTATTTTTCTAACTCAAACGCTAGAGAATAAAAAATTATCGACAAAGAATTAAATCCAGTTTACAGAAATGGTTAATTTTATAGTTGATTAACTTTGATTAATTAATCATTTTTCAAAGATAAATTTTGAGAAATATAAGTTATTTTAATGCAGATATATATTTGACTTGGAAGTGGAGTTAGGATATTATTGTATTTTCTAAACGGAAAAGCCTGCCCAGTGTGTATTAGCATATACGAAGGCAGGCTTTAATATTAACTTCGAACAGTTAATACTGAAAATTATACATGTGATTTAAAAAAATTGCAAGTAAAATTTTTGGTATTAAAGGAGATTTGTTCTATGAGTATTGCCAAGCAACATAATAATCCTTTCTTTATTACCGAAAATAAATTTTTAGATGTTTGGGGTAAACATATAAAACCAATGGGTTTTATAGTATATTCTTGCCTACAACGTCATGCTAATCAAGGTAGTTGTTTCCCTTCCCATAAACGTATAGCCGAGCTATGCGGAATTTCCAGAGATTCAGTTATACGCAATCTCAAATTACTAGCAGATTTTAAATTAATCACGATAGAAAATCGTCATACCAAAGCTGGTGGAAAAACCTCAAATTTATATATTATAAATGAATTGCCAACTACTCCCAATCACAACGAAGAACCAACCCAAGTAGCAGAAACCAACATCCCTATATCGATTCCTGCAACATCCCATGTAGCTGAAAACGATATAAATAATACTAAGATTAATAAGATTAAAATTGACAACACTAAATTTAATAAAAAGACCGACGACGACCTAGAAAATACTAATATTACGCGTAGCAATTTAATTACCAATACTCCAAAATTGTCATCGTCAATTAATATAAAAAATGATGTTTTAAATAACGTTGTTTATCCTAATGGTTTTAATAAATCCCCACCAATATTGCAAGAACTCTGTAAACTTCCAAACTCCATAGCCGTTCAACAAGTCATCGATGTTTATATGGCTAAAGATAATATTCGTAATCCAATAGGATTTATCAAAGCTTTAATTAGAAACTTTTTAATTGATGATTTTACGCCTATAAAACCACCTAAACCTGTTATGAAAGTTAAAACAACTTGTGAATGTTGTAAAGACAATAACGGAACGGTTTTTTTCAATAAAAAAGAAGGCTCTTTAGCAGCAACATGTGACCATGATATCCCTAAAATTATTGCCCATGCTAAAAAAACTCATACATCTGTTTACGGAACTAAATATAATTTTAGAATTGATAATCCTAAACCAATTGTAATGTCTGCTGATGAAATATCTCAAACATGCAATAATTTAGCTGATTTAATTGGTGGGTTTAACAATCCTAAAAATTTACCTTCTAGTTAAGATATTTAATAGGATAGGCTATTAAAAAAACAGAATTATTCACTTAAATATTTTATCGTTACCTGATAGAATTAAAAAATTAGTTGCTGGTCTAGCAATTGCTCAATAAAAAAATGAAATACAGTTTGCAGAAAATGATGCTAAGATAGCAGAAGTATCTGAACAGCAGAACTGATATTAAATTGGATAAATTATCAGAAAAAATAGATAGAATTGTGAATTTAGTTGGTAATATTTATAATAATCAAGGAGATTCAGCCGAATAATTTTTTATCATAATTTACTATCAAATAAAGACAAATTACAAGATGAATTTGATATAATATTAGTTAATAAAACTAGTGTTGCTATTGTCAAAGTTAAACAAAAAACTCATCCTAAACTAATAGATGATATGATAATAAGAAAGATTGCCAATTTTAGAATTCTATTTCCCTATTATAAAAAATTGAAACTATATAGGTTATAGTGAATATGGTAAGCAACAATAAATTGATAGAAAAAGCTAAGGGAGCAGGTTTTTCCTAACCCAACAAGATAATTATGTTGTATTAGTAACTGATAAAGCCAAAGTTTTTTAAGTTAAAAATATTAAAAACAGTTAGTATGGAATTTTGAAAGTAACAAATGAATTAAAAAACTTTTTAACCCTATTTAAAACTATATAATAATTTATGATTTTTTCAAATTTATTAAAACCTAAATGGCAACATCGGAATCCTGAAGTTCGTCAATTAGAAATCGAAAATTTAGATGACCCAAATATTTTACATCAAATAGCACGAAATGATGTAGTAGTCTCGGTACGACAAACTGCCATCCGTAAGATAATTGAACTAGATATTTTACATGAGATATCTAAACAAGATATAGATAATTCAGTTCAAGAACTTGCTAAACAACGTTTAAAACAGCTTATTTGCTGTCGTCAAAAAGATGGTTGTCCAACTCTTGAAAGCAGGATAAATTGGATTAAGAAAGCCAATGATGCTGAAATACTTACTTATGTAGCAGAAAATGCTCCAGAAGTTGATTTACGCTTAATAGTGATTGATAAAATAAATCGAGAAGGTTTATTAGGTGATATAGCTGTTAAAGATACTTCTAGTGAAGTCAGATTAGCTGCTGTAGCAAAATTAACTCAGAAATCAACTTTAGAACGAGTTATTAAAGTATCTCGAAACTTGGATAAAAGAGTTAGCAAAATTGCCAAGGAAAAATTAGATGCAGTAATAGAAGAACTAGAACGTCCAGCAAAAATACTAGCTGAAAGTAAAACTATCTGTAGTAAACTGGAATCATTAGAACAACGTCTACAATCTGAAAAATACCAACAGTCATTTCAGGATATAAATGATTCAAATCCATTGAAAGCAGAACAAAATGAATTCCAACGCTTACAAGAACGCTGGCAAGTAATAGCGACTGATACTAAACCTGAATTTAAAACTCGTTTTAATAACTTACAAACCGCAATAATAACCATACTTGATGATCATCAACACACTTTAGTTACTTTACAGAAACGAGAAAAAGCTAGAATACCACTGCGTAATGTAAGACAAGAATTATGTGAAAAAACTGAAACCTTGTTAATAGAACTAAAAAACCATCAAACTGGCAATGATACAACTCCTTTTGAACAACGTTTTGACGCTTTAAAACAACAATGGATAAAATCTAAACCATTAGATATTGAAGGCGAAGAAAAAAACTGGCAAGAACGTTTTACTAGGCTATCTCAATCTGTACAGAAACGCCATAAGAAATTACATGAACATTATAAAACTACGACTCAACTGGAAAATATTTGCAAACAAGGAGATAGACTTACTGGTAATAATGTAATTAAAATAGATCAGGTCAAAAACTTGCAATCTAAATGGGATCAAATATCACAACAAGAAGATTCTTTATTATTTTTTACTGAGATAAATCAACGTTTTTCTAATATAATAGAAGGATTACAATCCAGATTACAGCAACAGAAAAAACAATACAATGAAAAAGCTCTCCAGTTTGATAAATTATTAGCAGAACTTGAGATAGCAGTAGAAGCCGGAGAATTACAAACAGCCCTTCCTATTGAAAAACAACTCCGCGAATTAATTAATAAAATTAGTGATTTATCTGTAATTAAAAATAAATCACTAGAAAAACGTTTGCTAGAATGTAGTACTAAAATTAGTAAATTGCGTAGTTGGCAAGATTGGGGTGGTGAACAAGGAAGAGAAAATTTATGTCAACAGGTAGAAGAATTATCTATCAAAGAGACTGAATCTGAAGAATTAATACGTTTAACTGGTAAAGCTCAAGAAGCTTGGAAACAGCTTGGTTCTTCTGGTTATTCACCTGAATTGTGGAAAAGATTTGATAAAGCTTGTCAAACTGTTTATCAAAATTATCGGGGACATCTATGTTCAGAGATGGAAAAATTATGTGAAAATTTACCAGAACCAGAGACAACTGCAAATTTAGTTCGTAAAGCTCAAACGGCTTGGAAACAGCTTGGAAATCAAGGTAATTCACAAGAATTGTGGGAACAATTTAATAAAGTTTGCCAAACAGTTTATGAACCTTGTAAAATTTATTTTGATGACAAGGCTAATGAACGCCAGCAGAACTTGGTAAAAAGACAGAATTTATGCGAACAATTAGAAAAATTTGTCAGTAACATGAATTTGGAAACAACAAGTTGGAAGGAAGTACGACGGTTTTGTCACAAGATGGAGAATGATTGGCGAGCAATTGGAGTGACAAATCGTAAAGATAAAAAAATTGTCCAAAACCGGTTTACAACTTCTATTGATATTATAAAATCTCATTTACAAACCGAGCAACAACGTAATTGTAGTGAGCGTTTATTATTATTACACCAGGTTGAAAATATTGCAGATAGCCTGACTGAATTGATGGACCAAAATAATGCTAAAGAGGTTGATAATTTAATTAAGGAAAAAATCAACACCTCAATTAATGAAGTTAAAAAATTACAAGAACAATGGAAAAATGCTACTGTTATTCCAGGTAGCAATCGAGTTGAACATGAATTTTGGGAAGTATTTCGGGGTGCTTGTGATAGAATATTTAATTATCGTAAACAGCAACAAGAACTTACTAAAAAACAACGACAAAGCTATTTAGAAACTAGGATTTCCTTATCTGAACAAGTTGAAGCTTTAGTAAATTATGATAAAGAAAATATACTGTCCATTCCAGAACAACTAAAAAGATTACAAGAAGAATGGAAATTAGTTAGAAAAGAATATCAAGATAAAACTGATAGTAATATCAAAGATAACGATGCAATAGAAGATAGATTTAGGAAGGCTGGCCAACAGGCTTTAGTTTATCATAAAAATCATCTAACTTTAGAACGTTATAAACAACTAGATTTACTGAAGCAAAAAGTTAATTTTTGTGTTCAATTGGAACAAAATCCGCCAGAACACCATGAAAGATTGGATACTATTCAGAACTCTTGGGATGGATTAGCAAAATTAAATGATGCTGAATTGGAACTTAAAGTAGAACAACGTTTCCAAGCAGTATATGACGCTATTAAAAATGGTGGTAAGATTGATATACAAGATAATCTTGAAATTAAGGAAACATTGTGTATTCGGATGGAAATATTAGCTCACATAGAATCTCCTTTAGAGGCTAATGGAGCTAGATTGGCTTATCAAGTTGGACGTTTATCTGCGGTTATTAATGGCAAAAAAACGGAAGTAATTTCTGATTCTAAATTTGAGGCTGAAGAAATAGAATGGGATTGGTATTCCAGTGGAGCAGTTTCTAGTGATAAAACTCAAATGTTAGAACAACGCTTTCATCGAGCAACTACAGCATTTTATGCAAAAATAACTTGTTAATGGTAGTAATATTATGAAAAATCCTCTGAAATGGGGTATTATATCGCTTATAATTGCCATGAGTATTACAATTTGGCAATTTGACCAAGAACATAATATTCGGGCTTGGGTAGCTTATAATTTATTACATACTGCCTGGATACGAACTCAAAGTAGTGGTCGGCAAGTTGAACCATGGCCGTGGGCGGATACTTGGCCTTTAGCACGATTGTTTGTACCACATTTGGGTTTGGAAAGGATAATTCTTTCTAAAATAAATGATGGTATGTCAGCTTTTGCATTAGGGCATTCTAAAACTAGTGTTATGCCAGGTGAATTTGGTAATAGCGTACTCAACATAACCCATCGTAATACCTTATTTAATTTTTTAAAAATACTCAAACTTGGTGATACACTAGTATTAGAATCACTGCATAGTGGTCGTTGGCACTATCAAGTTTCCGCCATTTATATTGTAGGTAAAACTGAAACAAATTTAGTTGAACCTAGCTTAAATAGACGTTTAACTTTAATCAGTTGTTATCCTTGTAGTAATAAAGATACTCAACGTTATGTTGTGGTTGCTGAAGAAGTTGAAAGAGTAATATCAATTGTTTCTAATCATTAATTACCATTTGGTAAATTTGATTATCATGTTAATTTACGCAAATCATTATTTTTTTTATACTTTTCAGATTGATTATTAAAAATAATTCTGTGTTCTAACATATCAAAGAAACCAACAACAAATCCAACACATGCTCCAACTATTAATAATCCTACAATTTCAAAGATCATTGTTTCACTGCCAGCATTTGGGGTTAAAACTCCAAAAAATAATAGACTCATTAAAGTAATGCTAACAATAGCAATACCGACTAGCATACCAAAGAATGCTCTTATTGATGCCCTGATCAGTGCGATAATAATTTTTCCAATAAGTTGTTTGACTATCATTTTTAGATTCCTATATCAATTGATTTGATAAATGTGTGATAATATTTAATTCATTATTTAATCTATTAAATTTTAAGCAAAATACAAACCAATATTTAGAAAAATATTTTTAACAGAAGTAAATTGAATAATTTTTTTTATTAAATTAGAGAAAAAATCATGAATCAAAATGCACAGTTTTGGAATAATAAATGGCGGCAATCTCCTATAACATATACTGGTAGAGCTTTACGTGGAGACAATGAAAGAATTGTTTGTGATGTAAAATGTTTTATAACTCCAAACGATACTATATTGACTGAAATAGTTACTGATTATCGCCTAAGAAAATCCACTCATAATGAAACTGCTCAAGCAATCCAAAAATTTGTAGTAAATTTCCTGGATTATATAGGAGATGAAGATGCTAGTGACTGTCCAGAATTTTGGTTATTTCCTTTTGAAACTTTACAATCTGGTGTAGGAGATTGTGAAGATGGAGCTATTTTAATGGCTAGCTTAATGATTAAAGCAGGAATTCCTACATATCGGGTTAAAGTTGCTGCTGGTTACGTGCAAGCTTCTCCTACTGCCCCACAAGGCGGACATGCCTATTGTGTTTATCTAGCTGATCGAAATTATGGCAATCAAGATTGGGTAATTATGGATTGGTGTTATTATGAAGATTCACGTTTAACACCAGAAGATAAGCCTTTGGCAAGAAGAGGTGGATATAGAGGTTGCTATAAAGATATTTGGTTTACCTTTAACAACGAATTTTCATGGAATCAAACTAATTTAGAGATTGATTCCCGGCGTATTAGTAGAAGTCAGGCTGATTCTAATGATAAAACAACTGGTGCAATCTCGAAATCAAATCCAATTACAGCAGTGATGGATAAAATTAAAACAAAGGTTAAATTATAAAACTTCAATTATCTAAGATAATTAATCTAAACTTGAAGTAAACCCTCTAATGTGTTGTGTTCCTGAATAAAACTTGGGAACATTATACATCATTTCATAATAATAAGTGATAATTATCAAGTTAAACTAATGTTCGGTAATTAATTTTAACGCTCTCTATCTAACAATACCCTCGCCAATATCAAAATGTTTCTGGAATGAGGTACGATTTCCCAAAATTCTGATATTACTTAGGTTTCGGGAAATACGCTATGCTCCATTCCCGAAACAACCATTGGCGAAGGTATTGTCTAACAATAATATCCGTCTTTGCAACTTTATGTTTGCTTGGTATATACTATTTATAGATTTCTCAAAATTAATATAAAACTATGCCTATAAAATTACCAAATAATGGTACAAAAATTAGTATACAAAACAATTCGTTGAATGTTCCAAATAATCCTATTTTAGGTTATATTGAAGGAGATGGTATTGGTCAAGATATTACTAATTCTTGTTTAAGAATTTGGGATGCAGCAGTTTTAAAAGCTTATAATGGAGAGCGTAAAATCCATTGGGCTGAATTATTTATGGGGGAAAAAGCTAGTAAAATATATAATGGTGACTATTTCCCAGCTGAAACTTTACAAGCTTTACGAGATTTAGTTGTATCTATTAAAGGGCCATTGACAACCCCGATTGGTGGTGGATTTCGCTCTTTAAATGTTTCCTTACGACAAACTTTGGATTTATATGCTTGTGTACGACCGTTGCGTTATTACAATGGAATTCCTTCTCCTTTATCTCACCCAGAACTAATTGATGTCACCATATTCCGAGAAAATACCGAAGACGTTTATGCTGGGATTGAATATCAATCTGGTTCACCAGAAATGCGGAAAGTGGAAAATTTTCTAAAACAAGAAATGGGAGCTAAATTTTTTGCAGATAGTGGAATTGGAATTAAACCAATAAGTCCATTTGCAACTAAGCGTTTGGTACGCAAAGCAATTAAATTTGCCATTGATAATAATAAGAGAAATGTTACTTTAGTCCATAAAGGCAACATCATGAAGTTTACTGAAGGAGCTTTTCGTAATTGGGGTTACGAACTTGCTAAAGAGGAATTTGCTTCAGAAACTATTACCGAAGAAGAATTGTATAGTAAATATAATGGTGAACAACCAGCAGATAAAATCGTAATCAAAGATCGGATTGCCGATATTATGTTTCAATTAATGTTATTACGTCCCGCAGAATTTGACGTTATTGCTACCATGAATTTAAATGGAGATTACTTATCTGATGCGATTGCAGCTCAAGTTGGTGGAATGGGAATTGCTCCAGGAGCTAATATGAATGATGATATTGCTGTATTTGAAGCTACTCACGGTACAGCTCCTAAATATGCTAATTTAAATAAAGTCAATCCGGGTTCTTTATTATTTAGTGGAGTAAATATGTTAGAGCATATTGGTTGGCAAAAAGCAGCAGATTTGATTAGTAATGCTTATCCTAAAGTAATTCAGAAAAAAATTGTAACCTATGATTTTGCTAGACTGATGGAAGGAGCAACTGAAGTTTCTACTAGTGGATTTGCCGATCATTTGATAACTGAAATTGATCGTTGAGTATAAAATTTTCCAAAATAAACTATTATTAAATTTAAATCCAGTTGCCCTAACAAATTCTAAAGCTGACTATTTAGTGAAACTGGATTTAAATTCAACCCAGTTCCAATTAAATTTAGTCAGTTATGTCAATACTAATTGGTTCTTGATTAGAAACAGCTGTACCATCTTCAAGTCTATAATCAAGCCAAACTTCAACATTTCCTATCAAATCAATAACACTAAATTTTCCTTCAAATACAGGAACAAGATGTCTTGTAGAAAGTTCAGGAATATTTGAATAAGTAGGCATTTCTTCTCCATTCTCAAAATTTACCCAGCCATTTGGTGTTAATGCCCAGTAACTATCTTGATTATCCATTGTAAACTTGGAATAAACTGATATAGTAGCAGGCATACCAATATGTTGCTTGGCAGGTTTTATTTGGCTGATGATTTCAACAGTATCAGTAGCCTTGACAGTTCTTGTTTTCTTATAGAATTTAACCGATAAGTCAACACCATCTTTTTTAATAATAGAACCACCTTCTATTCTGGCTTTTACATCACCAGCACCAGTAGTAGCAATACCCAGATTTTCTCCCTGTTTAACTCCTACATCAATAACTTCATTAGCTGTTGCATATTTTTGATAAACATCTATCATGCTTTGAAGTTTTTCTGGTTTTTCTGTAGAAAGCTCATTGAGTTCAAATGGATCGTTTGACAAGTCATATAAATACCAATTTTCATCATCAAGTTGTTGAGATAATTTCCAATTGCCTTGACGTATACCTTTAATACCACTCATTTCCCAGCCAAGATAACGTTCTGGGTCACAATGTAACTTGCCTTTAAAAATACCTGACATAGATACACCCTGCATTGGTGCAATAGGTTTGCCATTATAAGTACTAGGATATTCAACTCCTGCCATATCCAATATAGTTGGGGCAATATCCATCACTGAAGATAAGCAATTATAATCAATGCCTGCCACTTTAGATTGCGGATAATGAGCAAACATTGCAGTACGAACGCCACCGTCAAAGGTAGTAACTTTATAATTGTTGAATGGTGCATTAGAAACTGTAGCCCAGCCCATTCCTAGATCAATGTATGATTTACTGCCACCCATATTTTCTAACAGTTCATCCAGAGTTATATTTTCCGGATAATTTTGAATACTGTAAGGAAAGCTATCTAAAACAAATGCCATTCTAGGGCCACCAAATTTAAAAAGTGGAGCGTCACTTTCTGCACCATTATCAGAATAAACAAAGAATACTGTATTGTCATACTCACCAATATCTTTAAGATGCTGAACTAGCTTTCCAACATTTTGATCTAATATATCGATCATAGCTGCATAAGCCGCCATTCTTCTGGTTTCAATCGCTTTTTCATCATCGGCCAAACTATCCCATGCTGGTATATTATCTGGTCTAGGAGAAAGCGTAGCATCTGGTGCTAAATAACCTAAAGCTTTCAGTTTATCAAACCGTTCTTTGCGAATTATATCCCAACCTTTGCTATAAATATCTGCATATTGATCAATAACATCTTTAGGAGCTTGAATTGGTGTATGTGGTGCTAAATATGACATGTTTAAATAAAACGGTTTGCTTGTATCCCGTGTATCTAACATATCAATTGCTTCATCAGTATAATAATCTGTAGCATAAGCATTTGGAGGAAATTTAGTCATTTCTTCTCCATTTTCGTTATACATAGTTATCCGTTCTGCTCTCTCTAATCCAGCTGGAGGAATCGTTGTAATGTTATCCCCATTCTCATCTGAAAGATAATGAGCATCACCACCTGGTAGTAAAAGAGCTCTAGTTTCGCTAAAACCTCTATTATGAGCATAATATTCTTCTTCTTCTCCCATATGCCACTTACCTACCATCATGGTATGATAGTTATTTTGTTGTAGCAGTTCAGGAAATGGTAAAGCATTTAATGACATTATACCTTCATAACCTGGTTGTCCTCTTTGTTCGTCACGCATTAATCCACCCATATTTCCCATCCCAGCTGGATGGCTATCTTTGCCAGTAAATAGCATTGAACGTGATGGTGATGAAGTTGATGCCGCATAAAAATTGCTAAGAATAGTTCCAGTATTAGCTAGTTGATCAATATTAGGAGTAACAACTTCTCCTCCAAAAGCACCTAAATCTGAAAATCCCATGTCATCTATAACAATAGTAACAAAATTAGGTTTTTTCACTTCATCAGCAATTGCTTGTTGCAAAGGGGTCATAACACAAGTGATAGCCGATGCCATACACATTGTTGTTATTATTTTTTTAAATTTCATATTATTTCCTAACAAGGATTGTAAAAGATATATTTAATTTTAGATATAATAAGTGATTGTATTTTCTAAATAATAAATAATAAAGGATAAAGGATAAAGGATAAAGGATAAAGGATAAAGGCAACAAAAATATACTATCAATTAGTTTGCATTTTACCAATATGAATAAGACTAAAATTATAACAGAAATTTTATAAATTTAACATATCAAATGATCTTATATTATTTAAATATTATCTTGAGTGACATATTCATCCAAAGAGCATGGGATATGTCATCAAGATAATTCTATATTAAGTATATACAAACATGCCTAACATAACCGCCAATCCAATAATCATAGAAAAAGCATAGTGATATAAAAATCCAGTTTGCACTTTACGAAGCTTACTAGCAGTCCAATCAATTAAATCAGCCATGCCGTTGATAAAGCCATCAATAAATTTGACATCGCCAAATTGCCACATGAAATTACCGATTTTTCTAGTTCCACCAGCAAAGAACCAATCATTAAAACGATCAAGGTAATATTTTTCAACTAAAATTTTATAAACAATACTTGTACGTTTTGCAATAATAGCTGGCAATTCTGGTCGCTTAATATATAAGAAATAGGCAACCCCAACTCCAGCAGCAGCTAGAAAAACTGGAAGTTGAATTAAACCATGCAACATGAAATAGATAGCTCCATGATAATTCTCTGGATCGAATGGATTATGCCCCACTGCTACAAAAATAGAATCACTAAAATAATTACCAAATAACATTGGTCCAATAGTAAATATACCGATTAATATTGATGGAATTGCCAGTGCTATCAATGGGCCAGTAACTACCCAAGGAGTTTCATGCAAATGTTCTTTGGCATGTTCATCCATCCGTTCTTTGCCGTGAAAAGTTAGGAAGAACATTCGGAAAGTATATAAAGCAGTGATAAATACTCCAGATAATACTGCATAATAAGCAAAACCAGCTCCAGCTCGATCAGCTTCATAGGCATGGTGGACAGCTTCTATAATCGCATCTTTGGAGAAAAATCCTGACATACCTGGGAAACCAATCAAAGCTAACGAACCTATTAACATGGTTATATAGGTAATTGGCATGTATTTTTTCAAACCACCCATTTTTCGCATATCTTGCTCATGGTGCATTGCGATGATTACTGAACCAGCTCCTAAGAATAACAAGGCCTTGAAAAATGCGTGAGTCATTAAATGGAACATACCTGCTGTATAAGCAGAAGCTCCCAATGCGACTGTCATATAACCTAATTGGGATAAAGTAGAATAGGCCACTACCCGTTTGATATCGTGCTGCACTAAACCCAATAAACCCATGAAGAATGCGGTTATAGCTCCGATAACTAATATGAAACTTAGAGCTGTAGTGCTTAATTCAAATAATGGTGATAAGCGAGCTACCATGAAAATACCGGCAGTTACCATTGTAGCTGCATGGATTAAAGCTGAGATAGGAGTAGGGCCTTCCATTGAATCTGGCAACCAAACATGGAGTGGGAATTGAGCTGATTTACCCATCGCTCCAACGAATAATAAGATGCACATTACGGTTATCATCGACCATTCGTAACCAGCAAAAATACTGATAGTTTGTTGGTATTCTCCAGCTTGAGCTAAACCAAATACTTCACCATAATTCAATGTGTTAAAAGCCATCAATACTGCTGCAATTCCCAATGCAAAACCAAAATCACCGACTCGGTTGACTAGGAAAGCTTTTAAATTAGCATAAATTGCGGTCTCTCTGGTATACCAAAAACCAATTAATAAGTATGAAACTAAACCAACTGCTTCCCAGCCGAAAAATAACTGAACAAAGTTATTCGACATTACCAGCATTAACATTGAGAAAGTAAATAGGGAAATGTAGCTGAAAAAACGGTTATAACCAGGGTCATCACGCATATAGCCAATGGTATAAATATGTACCATCCACGATACAAATGTAACTACTAACATCATTACCGCAGTAAGTGAATCTACCATAAATCCAACTTCTAACCGTACATTGCCAGCAACTAACCAAGTGTATAAAGTTTCATTATAAATTGCATGGCCAGCAAATATTATTTGATAGAATATAGATGCTGATAAAAAGAAAGCCAGTCCAACTGCTCCAATAGTAACTGAATGGGCAATTCTCCGACTAACTGGAAATAATCCAGCGATAATTGCTCCAAACAAAGGAGCTAAAACAATAGTAAGAAGTGTGTTTTGCATAAATTATCCTTAAATAGTTATCTAGGATGGAGTAAGATTTGCTAATTATACCAGATAAAGATAATTTAATGAACTATTTGTATGGCAATTCTTAATTCTATAATGCTTAATTATTAATTAAATTCAAAATAAATATCAATTACTTATCTTGGTATGACTATAATATATAAAATCAGTAAATTGTATAATTATAGTATTTTTTAACTGTAAGAAACATGAAAGTAACTCTAAGTTGTTTATTAAATAAATTAATTGGTATAATAAAATTAGCAACAGTACCTATAAATTCTAGTTTTAAATCTTTTTTAAGACTATGAAAATGACCGTTTTATAATATATAATTGCCAAAATATTTTTGTTAAAGTTACTAATAAATTATTTTGTAAGATTAATGATCAATATCATCTTTAGAGTATAAAATTATGCTAGAACAAGAAATCAAACCAGACCAAATACTAGATCAATTTTCTCGTCTTAAATCTTTGCTTAAAGTTAGTATTGCTCTTTCTGCTGAAAAAGATCCTACTCGGTTGTTAGAAATGATACTCAAAGAAGCTAAAAAAATTGCAGTGGCTGATGGAGGTACTTTATATACCCGCACTGATGATAATAAGCTAAAATTTGAAATCATGCTAAATGACACTCTGAACTTGCACACAGGTGGAACTAGTGGTATCCCTGTCATTTTACCGCCATTATCTTTATACGAAAAAAATGGAGAACCAAATTTAGATAAAGTAGCTGTATGTGCGGCTATTAAAGGAAAAACCATCAATATTCCAAATGCTTATGCAGATACTGAATTTGAATTTTCTGGTACACAAGCTTTTGATAGACAATCTGGTTATTATTCTAAATCTTTCCTTACTGTACCAATGAAAAACAATGATGGAGAGGTCATTGGAGTATTACAACTAATCAATGCGTTAAATCCAATAACTAAAGAAATTACTGTTTTTGGAACAGCTGAACAAGAATTGGTAGAATCGTTAGCATCTCAAGCAGCTATGTCGTTAGTAAATCAACGCTTACTTAATGATCAACGAAATTTATTTGAATCGTTAATTGAATTGATTGCTACTGCTATTGATGATAAATCTCCTTATACTGGAGGTCATTGTCGACGAGTTTCCGAACTGACTTTAATGTTAGCAGATGCCGTTAATAATACTGATGAGGGGCCATTAAAAGAATTTGTAATGAATGAAGACGATTATTATGAGCTGAAAGTTGCTGGTTGGTTACATGATTGTGGCAAAATTACTACTCCAGAATTTGTTATAGATAAATCTACCAAACTGGAAACTATTTTTGATCGCATTCATCTCGTAGATGCCAGATTTGAAATACTTAAACGTGATGCTGAAATTTCTCTATTACGTGAACAGTTAAGTTCTGATACAGATACGCAAGATTTGGAAGCAAAAATAACCAAAAAATTTGCTGAATTAGATGAAGAACGAGATTTTCTGCATAGTTGTAATAAAGGTCGCGAATTTATGTCCTATGAATGGAAAGAACGAGTATTTCATATTGCTCAACATCGTTTAACCATGCCAGATGGTAAGGAAGGTTATTTATTATCGGAAGAGGAATTGGATAATCTTAATATTACTAAAGGTACTCTAAATCCAGCGGAACGTAAGGTCATTAACTCTCATATTAACGTTTCCATAAGTATGTTAGATACTTTGCCTTACCCTAAATACCTAAAAAATGTACCAGAATATGCAGGTGGTCATCATGAACATGTAGACGGAAGTGGTTATCCAAAAGGTTTAACTGGTGAGCAAATGTCAGTACAAGCTAGAATAATGGGACTTGCTGATATATTTGAGGCACTTACTGCAAGAGATCGACCTTATAAGCAACCGATGCCATTATCTTTAGCTTTAACTATTTTAGGCAAAGAAAAACAAGCAAATCATATTGATTCTGATTTATTTGATATCTTTATTCACCAAAAAGTTTATCTAAAATACGCCAAGAAGTTTTTATTACAAAAGCAATTGGATGAAGTAAATATAACTGAAATACCAGGTTATAATCCATTGTAATTTTATAATTAAGATTGGCGGAGAAGGCGGGGTTCGAACCCGCGTGCCTAATTAAAGACCATCCGATTTCGAGTCGGTGCCGTTATGACCACTTCGGTACCTCTCCACAACTAGTATTATATAATTTTTCAGTTAAAAAAACAAGCTCTACAACAGTTCATAATAGAATTAAAAATTGCTATATGATACGATATATTTATTTATATTGGAGAATTTTAATGGCCATATTCAAATTTTAAAAGGTAATTTAGCTCCTGGTGGATCTGTGGCTAAAATTACTGGTAAAGAAGGTTTGGTTTTTTCTGGACCAGCTAAAGTATATGATTGTGAAGAAGATATGCTTAGTGCATTAGAACAAAAATAGATTGTAAAAGGAGATGTGGTTGTCATTCGTTATGAAGGGCCTAAAGGTGGGCCAGGAATGCCGGAAATGT
>DAOUSL010000295.1 GCA_030627235.1 Thioploca sp. | reverse complement strand
TCACAATATATCATTCATAATCACACAAATTATCAGCAGCCTATAGGCAGGCAGTTAGACCACCAACTTTTCACTAATATCACAATAAATCATAACAAAACTCATTAGTCACGCTATGTTAAATTATTACAACAATTTATGAATGTTAAATATTAAAAGACAATTAGCTATTATAGAATAGTTATAAAGGAGAATTATGAATAAACTTCTATTGGTATTAATATTTTTAGTACAAATATCATTTGCAAATGAAATAAATTTTAGAAACACAGCATGGGGAATGACTTTAGAAGAAGTTAGAACAGTGGAGAAGTTATCTGATTTAAAATATACTACCCCAAACTATCCATACAACTCTTTCTAAAATTTAATTCCCTTAATCACCTGTAACTTTATGCTACAAATTCATCTACTTTACTATAATTTTCATCATTTATTTTGATACTATTCAAATACACATTCATAGGTTTTTTATAATTTAATGTCTCGTGAAATCTTTTATAATTATAGAATTCCATATAATCTTTTACATCATTTTTTAGAGTTGATATTTTAAAATACTCATTAAGATATATTTTCTCTACCTTTGCACTTCGCCAGAATCTTTCGATACAAATATTATCTGTAGCTCGACCTTTACCATCCATTGATATGATAATTCCATTATCTTTTAATTTTTGAGTATGAATATAACTAGTATATTGTGAACCTTGATCAGTATTAAATATTTCAGGTTTTCCATATTTAGATAATGCTTCATTTAATACACCCATTACTAAATCTGTGTCCATTGTGTTGGATATCCTCCAAGACAATATAGCTTTACTATACCAATCAATAATTGCAGCCATGTAAACCATACCACCCTTTATTTTAATATATGTAATATCAGTACTCCATACTTGATTTGCTCTTACAATATCTAGTCCTCTAATCTTATAGGAGTGTTTAGGATGTTGTTTATTAGCCCAACTAGTATTTGGTGGTCTTACGGCTAATACTGCTCTTAAGCCTAACTCTTTACGATATGTTCTAACTGTATTGATACAAATATTATGACCTCGTTCTAATAGTTCTTTTTGTACTTTTATATAACCATAACATGGTATATCTTCAAAGATTTTTACTATTTCATCCTTAATAGATTGTTTAATAGGATTAACCATAGGTATATAAAATAAGTTACTTCTATTATATTCAAGTAGTTTACATTGCATTGCAACTGATATTGTTCTTTCAGAACTATTATCAATTAACTCTTTTTTTAAGCTAGAGTCCAAGCTTCTTAACTTTTTTGCAAGCCACTCTTTTTCAATAACTGATTTACCCAATTGTTTTTGCAACTCTTCAATTTCTATATCTTTAGAATCAATCTCATTCTTATACTCTTTAACAGCTTTAGCAGGTTCCATAGCAACCTCTGCATTGTCAAGAAATATCTTTTTCCAGTTCTGTAGATTCTTAGGTGTAATATTATTTTTACTTGCTATTTCGACTAATGTTGATTCCTCTTTAATAACTTCTAAAACTAATCTTGTTTTAAATTCTACACTATAAGTTGTTCTTTTTCGGCTCATCTTAATACCCTCTATTTTTATTGTTTAATTTTACTCTTTTGAGAATTAAACTTTACAAAAAGTTGTTTGTTTTTCTTGGGGTAGTATAATGTAATTTCTTAAATGTTGAAAAGTTTTCGAATACCGATTTAACAACATTATAAATAATATTTTCAGAAACTTTAGATGAAGTTACAAAAGTAGCTGCAACACCAAATGTTTTTACATCATTAGCATTACCCATATACATTCCACCTGGAACTGTAGTATATTTGTAGTAATCGTTATCTTTTACTAATTTATCAATTGCAGGACCTGCAATAGTTACTAACTTACTTGCACAAGTAGTTGTAGCTTCTTTAATTGAACCTGATGGATGTCCAACAACATAAACCATTGCGTCAATTTTATTATCACATAATGCTTTACTTTGCTCAGATGCTTTTAATTCACCAGCTAATTTAAATGTTGATTTAGTCCAACCTTTAGCTTTCATTACAGTTTCCATTGTTCCTCTTTGTCCAGAACCTGGGTTTCCTATATTTACTCTTTTACCTTTTAAGTCTTCTAGTGTTTTAATTCCACTATCTGCACGAGCTACTACAGTAAATGGCTCACCATGAACAGAGAATATTGATCTTAGCTCTTTAAAAGCACCTTTTTTTGCAAATTTACTTGTACCATTATATGCATGATATTGCCAGTCAGACTGAGCAACACCCATCTCTAATTCACCAGCTCTAATAGTATTAATATTATAAACAGATCCGCCTGTTGATTCTACAGAACATCTAACACCATGTACTTTTTTATTCTTATTAACCAAACGACAAATTGATCCACCTGTTGGGTAATAAACACCTGTTACTCCACCTGTACCTATTGTTACAAACTCCTGTGCAAATGCTGGAAGTGAAAGTGCTCCTGCGATTGCAATTGTTACTAATTTATTTTTCATAATAATCCTTTTTTTTTAGATAAAAAAGTATATTTGTATAACATGACAAAATTATGACAAAAAGAGATTGATAAAACCTAAATCATATAATAGAGAATTATCTACACAATAAGCATCATTTTAAGAGATAAATAATAGTTTTATTATTTGATATAAAAAAAACTACTACCACTTCCGCTAAAGTAATTTTGAATGTTAAATTTTGAATTTTGAATTTT
>DAOUSL010000029.1 GCA_030627235.1 Thioploca sp. | reverse complement strand
ATAACTTATGACGAAGTTTTAGTATATTTCTATCTAATTTAAATGTAGGTACACCAGTAGTTAACAAACCACCAATCATAGGATTTTTATCAAAAACAGTAACATTATAACCAACTTTATTTAACTCATCAGCACAAGCCAGTCCAGCAGGCCCAGCTCCAATAATTGCAATATTTTTATGTTTGTTGGGTTGTAATTTTGGCATCCAACCATTTTCCAATGCCATAGTTGCTAAAAAACGTTCAATAGTCCCAATAGTAACCGCACCACCAGGTTCTCTAGCTTTAGTGCATGATCCTTCGCAAAGCCGATGTTGTGGGCATAAAGTACCGCAAATTTCAGGGAAGTTATTAGTGCTATGAGCAATTACAGCAGCCTGTTTAAAATCACCAAGAGCTACTTGTTCTAACCATTCTGGAATTCGATTATGTAGCGGACAAGCATTGATACAACCTGGTAAACCACAATCTATACAACGGCTAGCTTGTTGTTGAATTTTAGATATTTCAGGTGTTATAACTATTTCAGACCAGTCATTTTTCCGTATAGTTGCTGAACGATTCATAGATTCTGCACGGATTGGTATAACTATTTGTTTACGTTTTAATAAATGGCTACCATTTTGTACTAAGGATTTTTGCAAATAATTGCGTATATCTTTTATTTCCAACGCATCAGTAGGACAAGACAACACACATCTAGCACAACCCATGCAATCTTCTAATCCAGTTACTCTACCAGCTTTCTTACCTTGTCTCCATACTGGAATTCCCATATCACAAACTTGTTCACAACGTTGGCAATCATTACATTTATCTCGATCCATTTCAATGCCATAATAACCAACATGGTTCAAAAATCCAAAAGTAGCTCCATAAGGGCATAAATAACGACAGTAAGAACGATTCCCTACGATTGGAGCAAGAAAGAATGTTCCAAAATAAGTGACAGCAACCAGTGAATAAAAACCGGTGACAAAAGTAATACTCCAAGGACTTGGTGGAAATTGAGTAACGATCATAATCCCTAGATAATAACTGAAAAACAACCATTTAAAATGACGTAACTTCCAAGCTAAATCTGAACGTGGAGTTTTATTACGAAATGAAAAACCAACAGTTTCTCGAATTGCTACACAAGGACAATTAAACCCACAGATAATTCGACGACCGAATAAAAAAACTAAGCCTAAAACTATAAAAAAGGTTAAAGTACCTGGGATATGTAAGGCTGGAAATATTGGTTGTGCCCACGGGAAACCAATATAAGGTTCATATATTCTATATAACCAAGGAATTAGCCACCAAAATATGGTTACCATGAATACTAAAATTATCAATCTTTTACGAGTATAACGATTTTCTTCTGCCATGATTCGCCATACTCCAAAACCCAATATTACCAAATATTCAGTATAACGATTGAGCCAGATTGGATTATCAAACCAAAATAACCAAGTTCCATTTAGCCATCCAATAAATGCTAAAGTAAAAGCTAACATGCTAATTATTTGGATTGTTAGACTATAACGGCCTGGCATTAAACCCTGCTGCATAGCATTCATAGTTCTAGGTTGGCGAATAATTTTAGAGTTCATATTTATAATTAAAACTTTATATTCACTTATTTTGGATTAGAATTTTGATGATGATGGGTATAAACAGCTAAATCTTGGGCTGCTCTGGATCCAAATAATTTTAAGTAAGCTGGATGTTTAGTAACTATTTCCGGATGGCCAGAACAACAAATGCTCTGATTTAAACAGATGACCTTATCAGTAGCGGCCATAACTAAGTGTAAATCATGTGATACCATCAAAATACCACAACCATGTCGGTTACGAATTTGGGCTATTAATTCATATAATTCATATTGCCCAACTACGTCAACACCTTGAATTGGTTCATCTAATACTAATAAATCTGGTTTACGCAATAAAGCCCTAGCTAACAATACTCGACGCATTTCTCCACCAGAAATATTTTGCAATGGACGATTTAATAATTCAGTTATTTTAACTTCTTCAAGAATAGATTGAATATTTTTTTTTACTTTACCCAAGTTGATAAATTTAGCTACTGTCAATGGTAATACTGGATCAATAGTTAAATGTTGTGGCATATAACCGATACAAATATTACTTTGTCGAACTATTTTACCTTGTTGTGGGATTGATAATCCTAATACTACTCGGACTAAAGTAGATTTGCCAGCTCCATTTGGACCAATTAAAGTAACAATTTCACCACGTTGTACTTGTAATGATACATTTTTTAGAGCTGTATGTTGTTGGAATTTTACTGATATGTTTTCTGCTTGTACTAGAATATTATTTTTACATTTTGTAGGATCGTTGCTTGTCATCTTGTTCTGGTATGCGTAATTGCCGTTCAGATTCTGGTTTAGCCAGTTGTTCACGTAAATAACGAGCTCGTTCAATTATGGTAGGTGGTTTTTCTGGTTGCAATCGGAAAAATCTAGTAAACCAATTTGGCCCATCTCCAAGTTCCAAGTCTTTTTGTAAAGCCAATTCATAATCGGCTAAAGCTTTTGCATAATTTCCCATCCAATCATGCAATATACCTCGATTAGCGTAACTACCAGCAAAATCTGGTTCATTTGCAATAGCAGCATCAAATGTGCGTAATGCTTCTGAATAACGCTTTAGTTGTAATAAGCTACGAGCTTTACCACGCAAGGCATGAATATGATTAGGGTCTTCATACATTGCCTGTTGATAATATTGCAAAGCTTGTTCATATTCTTCATCTTCAAATTGGTTGTTGGCTGCTAAATAAGCTTGATCACCAGGATTAATTTCAGTATTAATAAAACTATCGTAAATAGTCCAGCTGATCCAAGCAATTGTTAGTATAGTTGCAGTCCATTTTAAGATTGAATATAACCGATCATCCATAATTTGGAATTCCAATAGAATTTATATTAAATAAAACAGAAAATAAAATTACGATAAACAAAGATATAAAACGAGCTCTAAATAATTGGCCATTAATTTCCTCTTGAGAAAGTTCACGATTTAACTTACGTTGTAACCGACGTACACTCATAGTCCAAATTATTTTGCTAACTGGAAAAAATAATAAAAATGCAAGTATAATAATAGAAAAAATAAAATAAAACATATATTTAATAAAATTTTAATTAGTTAAAAACTCTTACTAAAAGGAATTATCCCCACAAATTATTTGCGTAGAGATAATCCTTCTGCCCTATTTGAAGATTAAATATCATGTAGGATAATCACAATGGATTACTCATACAAATTATAATTTATCCAATAAATGTTGGACTTTATTAGTATTTGAACTGCCAAGCTCCTCAAAAATCTGCAAACTATTAAGCAGCATTTCTTTCGCTTGAGGTAATTTTTTCTGATATTTATAAACAATTCCTAAATTACTATAAATATTAGCTTTTTCTTTGCTTAACTTCTGCTCAATTTCTAATCCTGCCAAAAATGTTGTCTCAGCTGGTTGCCATTCTTGACGTTGGGCATAGATAGAACCTAAAGTAGAGTATAAATATATAATTCTATCCTTGGACGCTAAAGTTTTATCAATTGCTAATGCCTTTAACAATAATTTTTCCATCTTAGCTGATTCTCCACGCTTAGAATAAAGATTAGCTAAATTAGCATATTTCTTCACTACAATAGTTTTAGCACCCAATGCTTCATACATTTCCAATTCTTTTTTATACATTATTTCAGCTTGTTGCCAGTAACCTTTTACATTAGCATAAAGTGAAGCTAAGTTAGCGTAATTACTAGCCATATTTCTTTTATTATCAAGAATTTTATTAGCATCTAATGCTTTTATTAACATCTTTTCTGTATTTGTAGCATCACCACGTTGAGCATAAACTGCTCCTAAATTTGAATAACTAATTGCTATGCCAGTTTTATCATCCAAGGTCTTATCAATTGCCAATTTAGCCAAAAACATCTGTTCAGCATTTTTATCATCTGACTGATTAGCATACATAACCCCTAAACGGAGATACTTAGCAGACATATTAGCTTGCTTATTTAAAGTTTTATCAATTTCTAAACCTTTAGTAAACATAGATATTGCTTGCTGTATTTTATGATTATTATTATACAATTTTCCAAGTTTAGTATAATAAGTTGACATACTTGCTTGATCATTCAATGCGTTACTAATAGTTAGACCTTTTATCAATATTTTTTCAGCATCTGTATAATTAGCACGATTAATATAAAAATTACTTAAAGTTATATAATGTTCTAATAAATTATCAAGCGAAATAACTTCCATATTATCAAATTGGGCTATAATCTGTTTCAGAACAGATGTCTCATCAGTTTGTTTATGTAATTTAAAATCTGTAACTTCATTTGTTAAAGCTTTATTAATATCAATTTCTAAAACTTTAAAATACATATCAACAGATTCTTGTTTCTCACCATGTTTAGCGTACAGTATACCTAATTGAGTATAACTGATAGCCAAGCTTTCCTGCATAGCTTGTTTAGTTTCTAAATCAATCTGTATTTCACCATCATATTCAACAATATCTTCTTCTTGTAAACTAATTTCATCAAACTGAATTCGTCTCAAGAACATTTCTTCTGCTTGTTCAACATTACTGTTAAGATAGATCATACCAAGATTAGTATAGTTATTTGCTAAACCAATAAAATCTTCCAATTTTGTGTTAATTTCCAAACTACTTAGATACATTTTTTCTGCTTGTGGAAAATTATCACGTTGTAAATAAATACTTCCAAGTTGACTATATTGCAGCGCTAAACCTGTTTGATAATCTAATGCCTTGGCAATTTCTAATCCCTTAAGAAAATTTTTCTCGGCCAATTTATCATTGTTATGCTCCAAATAAAAATTCCCTAGATTTAGAAATTTATCCAGTAATTTATATTCATTAGTAGCAACTTGCATTTTTTTAAGAAAAATAGTTTCTGCTTGTTGCCATCTATTGGTTTTAACATAAAGGGTGATCAACCTATCATATTTTTCAGTTATTCCTTTTTTACCAATTAAATTTTCACTAATTTCTATACTTTTCAAAAATACTTGTTCAGCATGTTGTAAATCACCTAAATTAGCGTATACAATTCCTAAATTGCTATAATGACTTGAAATACCTTGTTTATTATCTAAAGCTTCGTCAATTTCTAAACCTTTAAGAAACATCTGTTTAGCTTGTGGTAATTTATTATATGTTAAGTAAAAATTTCCTAAATTAGTATATTTATCCAAAAAAACATTACTTTCATCAGTAGCAAATGCCATTTTCCTAAGAAAAATCTGTTCTGCTTTTGACCAATCATCTTGTTTCAAATATAAGCTAATTAAATTATTATATTTAACATTAATATTTAGTTGGCTGACTAAATATTCGCTATCTTGCAAAGATTCTTTGAGTGTTTCTTCAATCTCTAAACTATTAAGATACATCTCTTCTGTATTTGATAAATTGCCACTTAGATAATAATTATTACCAAGATTAAAATACTGCTTTGCCATATTAGCTTCATCTTCTAACTCTTGAAAGATTTCTAAACTAGCTAAAAACATCTCTTCAGCAGATTTTCTATCGCCTCGAATTGCATATAAACTACCTAAATTTTCATATTGGAGAGCAATACTTTGTTTATCATCTAAAGCTTGAAAAACTTCTAAACTACTAAGATACATCTGTTCGGCTTTTTGCAAATTATCCTGATTAGCATAAAAAAGCCCTAAATTACCAAATATTTTTGCTACTTGTTGTTTATCCTCTAAATCTTCAAACATATCCAAAGCTTGCAAATATGTTTCTTCAGCAGCTTGTATATCTCCTTCAGTTTGATATAAATTTGCAATGTTAGTTAAACTAATAGCAGTATTATACTGTTCAGCTTTCCATATTTGCCATGCAATTATTACCAACACAACTATTACTACAACTGATAATCCCAATTGTTTTATAGTTATCTTGGTTGATGTATCTTTAGTTTCCATTTATTGTCCTTGATTAATTAAATAGTCATATCTAATTTAGAAAAATTAAAATTATAACTCAGTGTATAAATTTTTTAGTGTAACTGCAAATCTTTTTTTGCATATAACACGATTGTTGAACCAATAATAGTATTGGAATTACGATGTATATCAATTAGTTTAGAAGTTGCAGCAAGTGTTTTAAATTGTTCATTTACAGTTGGAAACCAGGTAGTAAATGTTTTAAATTCCTTGCTACTAGCACGAAATATCTTGATCGGTTTAAAATGGTTTTTTCTAATGTAATCACGATATATTTTACTATTTCCTTCATTTAGGATTAAAAATTTCAGATCAAGATTTTTGATAAATTGTAAACCATATTTGCTAGAAATCCAAGATAATGAAAATATATCTGCAGTTAAATTAACATTGCTTTTATGTCTCTTCTGCTCTGTTATCCAAGAAACAGAGGCTGGTGGATTTATCCAAGTTAATTTAGGTGGAAATAGTGCAACACTAACTCCCATTAAAATTTTTTGCTTACTAAAAACATCCGAATTTTTCTGCATAAATTCTCTAAGTTGATAAGTAGTAGAATGTTTATAAGCTGCCTTGGCTAACAATGAATTAGTTGTAATAATAATATTATCTGCAAAAGCTAATATAAGCAAAATTCCACCTAAACTAGCAAGTATAGGTTTTAAATAGTAACTAGTTGGTAATTTTTTTAACCAATTCCATACATATATACTAATAGCAATAATATTTAAGATTAGTAAAGGAGCAATCGGATAGATATATCTTAAATGATAATGCATTGTTCGATTACCAAATATAACAATAACTAAATATAAATTACAAAAAATAACACTCACAATAAATAATAAAGATAGTTTTTTCCGAAAGATTACTGGAATAATCAATAAATACATCAATAAAACATTAAGATAAATTAACGGTTCTTTACTGTATAGGGCAAACCAATTATAGAAGCTAGTTATGAAAGAAACACTTTTATGCCCAGTACTTATTTCACCAGTATATGAGCTTGGAAGGAAAAATTTAATAAATACTTCCCATGGCATAAACATCCAGCGTTTAGTGTATTCGTTGTCGAAATCAAAAATTGCATATGGATGTATTATCAGTATAATTAATAAATATAATAAAGGTAATGATATTAATATTTTAAAAAAATTCTTAGAAAATAAATATTTTGAATAATTTATCTTATACTTATCACAGTATGTCAAAAAGAATAGTAAAAAAATTGGAAATAATAAAAATCCATGATACATTTTGCTGAATGTTGTCAACACTAAACATACAAAAGCAATATAGAAATAAACTGGTTTAGGTTCTTGTTTGATGAATTTGACTAAATATAAGACAGCTGTTAGTATGAAGAACATACCAGTTGCATCAGATTTAAGCCAATAAGAATAAATAGCTGCCCAAGGTAAAAAAATAAAAAATAAACTGGCAATGAATGATATTTTTTTGTTGGCAAATAATAAATTAGCTAATTTAAAAAATACTAATATAGATAACAAGGCAAATGTAAAATTAGTTGCTATCATTGCACCGTTAAAAATAGGTTGATTATCAATTACACCGAAAATTGGTTGATTGTAAACACCAAATAACTTGCCGACAAATTTTAATAATAATATAACTAGAAAGCTTATATCATTAAATATCCAACCATAATCAGAAGTAAAGTAATAATTATATTGGCTAAAAATAGGATAGTTAAACATATTCATTAAACCATACGCTAAATGTCCAGAATCTCCAGTTTCATAAGCAGCCATTAACGCATGATCTTCATTAAGAATAAAAATGGTATGTAGAAAAAAGCTGAGAAGATTAAAATTAATATAATTGTATAATGGCTTCGTACTTCAACAGAATGATGAAGAGCATTTACAAAATAAAATTGAATATCTTATTAAAAACCGAGAACAAATAATCTTAATGGGAAATAATTCTCGTAAAAAGGCAGAAAGTCTCAGTTGGGATATTGTAGCAAATAACTTATTTAAAATTTTTACTCAATCTAAATGAAAAAACAATTAAAAGAATTTCTTATAGAAACTAATCTCACAACAGATTTATCTTATCTGGGGTTAATTAAAGTTACTGGTGCTGATGCTCAACAACTTTTGCAAGGTCAATTTACCAATGACATAACTAAAGTTAATTCAGAACAGCATCAATTAAGTGCATTATGTAGCCATAAAGGACGTATTATTGTTAGTTTTCGTGTATTTCAACATGAAGCAGCTTTTTATCTGTTGTTGCCTAACGAAAGCCTTACTTCTGTGATAAAACGTTTGCAAATGTATGTATTACGTTCTGCGGTAAAAATTGAGGATGCGAGCGATAATTTAACCAGAATTGGTATTAGTGGAATAAATAGCGAACAAATTTTGACAGATTGCTTATTTACTCCACCAACAGAAATTGATACCAATATAACCAAAGATACAATTACAATTCTAAAAATTGCCGGAACTATACCTAGATATATAATTATAGGTGAGAATATTCCAGTTGAATCACTTACTAAATTAGCTAATTTGGAAGATTCACAAACATGGCAATTATTAGATATTCTTGCTGGTTTACCTACCGTTGGGTTAGCAATAACAGAAGAATTTGTACCGCAAATGGTAAATTACGATAAGATAAATGGCGTAAGTTTTAAAAAAGGTTGTTACACTGGTCAGGAAATCATTGCTAGATTACATTATTTAGGTGAGACGAAGCGACAATTATATATTGCTAAAATAGACTCTAATGAAGTTCCTCAAGCAGGTGACGATTTACAGGCTAATGAAGAAAAAGCTGGAAAAATAGTAAATGTTGCTCCACATCCAAAAGGAGGTTTTCTTATATTAGCCAGTCTTATCATCAAAAATGTTGAAGCAAATGATATTCATTGGCAACAAAAAGCATTACAACTTATCGACGATAACTTATAATAAGCTTTAGATATATTTGGAACTATCTATAGTTTTTCATATATCCATGCGTAGAGACAAGGCATGCCTTGTCTCTACAACTGTTCCAACCAAATTAAGCTTGCCATTCGACCAGTTACTTTATCCCTTCGATAAGAATAAAAAAGTTCTGGTTCTGAATAGGTACAAAAATTACCACCAAATACTGATGTGATTCCTTGATTTGCTAAACGTTGGCGAGCTAATAAATATAAATCTGCTAACCAATGCTTATTATCTGTTGGTTTGAATGCTTCTGTAGCATGTGGTAAAAAATCTGTGAATATTTCATAAACTTCTGTTCCAACTTCAAATTTTTGTAGCCCAATAGCTGGACCCAACCAAACTAAAACATCAGTAGTAAAATGTTGTAGAACTTCCTCTAATATTCCATTAGCTAAACCACGCCAACCAGCATGAATAGCTGCAACTTTAGTTCCTTCTTGGTTACAAAATAATACTGGCATACAGTCTGCTGTTAAAACTACACAAACTTGATCTGTGGTATTAGAAAAACTCGCATCAGCTTGACAATCTATATTAGTTGGAATCGCATTGATAGTTTTAATACTATGTGTTTGCTCTAGCCATATCGGTTCAGAAGGTAGTTGTAAAGACTTTCTCAGAGTAGCTCGATTTGTCATAACAGACTGTATATCATCACCAACATGTGTAGCTAAGTTAAAACTAGAATAAGGTTCTTGACTACAACCAGCTTTCCTTGTAGTAGTATAAGCTTTTACATTAGTTGGAGCTGGCCAATTAGGAGTAATAAAATTTAACATTATATTGAATGTAAAAATTTAACCTCTATTGCTTTAGGTTCGACTATACAGGCATCCCGACATAAAGCCCAGCCTATACAGATAGTTAGATTTATTCGTGGTTTAGAACTATCCCAGAATAAAGCTCCTGATATTTGACAACTCTTAGCACAAGCACCACATTCTGGACCAAAATAAGGTAAGCAATTAGTCGGGTTAATAGACACTATTGATAATTTAGGCAATTCCTTAGTTTCTGGTAACTGTAATGCCGTTGGTTCGCAACTTTGTACACACGGCCAATAAGTACATAAATGACATTTTTTATGTAGGATGTAATGAGTTTACGAATTACATCTTGATGCAATTCCCTTTGTTCATTGCATTCTACATTTATATAACTTTATTTAGGAATGATGTCTATTTATAGTTGCTTTAACTTATTCACGAATCACATTTTCTTTCAAATAATTATCCAAAATTAATTATTAATATTTCTTGTTATATTCAAAGATATTTATCTTAAAATCTTGACATTATTTAGTTAATGAGTTAGCATGGAAAGTTGTCAGAATATCGACAGCAGTACTGGTTTTAATATTTCACACTTTGAAAGCTTAATAAAAGCTATTAATTTTAACCTATATTACAATATTACTAGGTTAGAAAATTTAGATTTTTATACAGTTTTTTCAGTTAGATAAATTCTTAAATGTATTCAGTTTAGCAATTTTTCTATCTTAGTGTTATTTGATAATAAATGTCAAGCTGAATTTGAATTACATATAAGTATTTATAATATCTATTACTGATAATTATTTAAGTGTGATATTTAGTTTTAAACTTTGAAATTTCCTATGGTAATTTCATCTTAACAGGAGACAAACATGCGCGATGATCGTCATAATGAGCATAGCAGTTATGGTTTAGAAAATCATGGACTATCTAATTTAAATGATATTTATTGGAATCTAAACACACCTGCCCTTTATGAACACGCACTTAAGAATAATGAGGGCATTTTATCTCATTTAGGCCCACTAGTTGTTCGTACCGGTCACCATACTGGTCGTTCTGCTAATGATAAGTTCACTGTTCAAGAGGACTCTACCAAAGACGATATTTGGTGGGGTAAAATTAATCGCCCAATGTCATCAGAAAAATTTGACGAACTGCATCGACGCATGGGTTTATATTTACAGTCAAAAAATGTTTATGTGCAAGACTGTTATAGTGGAGCTTCCGCAGAACATCGATTACCAGTTCGCATTATAACTCAATATGCTTGGCATAATCTATTTATTCGTAACATGTTTTTGCAGGCTACCCCAGAAGAAGAAGCTAATCACATACCAGGATTTACTGTGATTGATGCTCCAGAATTTCATGCTAGTCCTACTATTGATGGTACAAATTCAGAAACTTTTATTGTCGTTAATTTTGCTAAAAAGTTAGTTCTGATTGGTGGTACTAGTTATGCTGGTGAAATGAAGAAATCCATCTTTAGTGTAATGAATTACTTATTACCTAAGAAAGGTGTTTTACCAATGCATTGTTCAGCTAATATTGGTGCGGACGGTAATACTGCGATATTCTTTGGTTTAAGTGGTACTGGTAAAACTACTTTATCTGCCGACGCTTCCAAGACACTGATCGGTGATGATGAACATGGTTGGGATGACGAAGGTATCTTCAACTTTGAAGGTGGTTGTTATGCCAAGTTGATCAATCTATCTCCAGAAGCAGAACCAGAAATTTATGAAACTACTCGTCGATTTGGAACTGTTTTAGAAAATGTACCATTAGATTCTAAAACTCGTCGAGTTGACTTGATGGATGATAGCTTTACTGAGAATACTCGTGGTTCTTATCCAATTTCTCATATAGATAATGCTACTAGAGAAGGTAAAGGTGGCCAACCAAAAAATGTAATCTTCTTATCTGCTGATGCATTTGGAGTATTGCCTCCAGTTTCTAAGTTGACCAAATCTCAAGCAATGTATCATTTCCTATCTGGTTATACTGCTAAAGTAGCTGGTACTGAGAAAGGTGTTACTGAACCACAACCTAATTTTAGTGCTTGTTATGGGGCTCCTTTTATGCCTATGCACCCACAAGTATATGCTGAATTATTAGGTAAAAAGTTAGAAAAACATAATGTTGATATTTGGTTAATTAACACTGGTTGGAGTGGCGGTCCTTATGGAACTGGTGAAAGAATGAAGATCAAACACACCAGAGCTATGATTAACGCTATCTTAGACGGTAAATTGAAAAATATAGAAACAGAAGTAGAGCCTTTCTTTGGTCTGGCAATTCCTAAGAGCTGTCCAGGTGTACCAGATGAGGTTTTAAACACTCGTAATACTTGGTCTGATAAAGACGCTTATGATGCTCAAGCTAAGAAATTGGCTGGTATGTTCGCAGAGAATTTCAAACAGTATGCTGATGAAGCAACTAAAGAAATTTTAGCAGCCGGTCCTTCAGCTTAGAAATTTGTAAATTTTAGTTCCAAATAGCCGGGTAAAGTATACAAAATGTATTCACTTTATCCGGTTTTTCACTTCTAATATTTAATCTTCAAAGTTAGAATTTTTTAAGATTATTTAACACTAAACCCACCTTTATCAGCCTGAAAATCTATCACTAATAACTGAGCTGTTTTTAATTCTATATCAACATCATGGGTATAGTTGAAATCCTTAACTCTTACACTATCTTTTAGTCGCATTTTCAAATTATGTTTGCCACGAGGAATTTTAAATCTCTGGTATACATCAATTCCCCAGTCCCCAGAAACACCTTGAGGATTAAAAGTTTGAACAAATAATGGTTTATCATCTAATAATAATTCTACATCAATTGGAGAACGCTCTCGAGGACAAACTGTGGGATTACGCATATTAGGTGGTAATGCCGCTAATTCCTCAGGTGTCCTTTTACGACATTCTGAAATTGGCTGTCCAGCATGACCAAAAGATAATACAACAACAGCTTGACATGCTTCTAAATGGGTATAGGCTGGAGCTACAGAAAAATACCAAACTATCAGCATAAATATAGCATAATTAGCTACTTGTAGAATATAACGTAAGCCAGTTTTCATGATTCACTCCTAGCAAGTACTTGTTGACGGATATCTTCAATATTTTGCAACAACTTCTCTTTATCAGTTTCTGCATAACCAACCAAATCGAAATCTTGGCGATTAACCCGTTTAGCTAAAATTGGAGTTCTTTCTCCTTTAATCCGTTTTTCTAACCAACGATTACCAAAGCGATAATAGCAATCTTGAGAACGGCAACCAGAAATTAATACACCATCAGCTCCACGTTGTAAAGTATAATCAATAAAAGCTGGTGGTAACATGCCAGTACAAGGTAAAGTAATAGTTGCAACATCTTGATCATTAATTTCCGTCGCATCAACTCCATGACTGCAAGCAAATATTATTATTTTTACTTTGGCAGATTTAAGTTCATTCAATGCTGTTTTAGTTGCTGTCCTAATTTCATGAATAGGTTTATCTGGCAAATCAATTCCAGTAGCAAGTTTAACTTCTGAACGACGAGCTGGATTAGAATACGGGCAAGAACCTACACAAATACCACAAGCTGCACAAAGAGCTGGATCAACCACTGGTTCCATTTTCCATCTTGCTCCATCAGTACGTGATTGCATAGAAATTGCGTCAAATGGACAATCTTCAAAGCATTGCGAACAACCATTACAATTATTTAAATCGACTACAACTGCTGGTGGAGTACGCTTAATTGGCAACCAAGGCATAATCATCAATAAAGTTGAGATTAAAATAGTTACAATCCAAGCTTCCCCAGCGGTAAAGTAGTCTAATACAGGATAAATATTTAAGTAAAACCAATCTAAATTTAGTACAGCTGGTATGATATTTAAATCAGCCTGACTATGACTAATTGCTGGTTTGATTAAAGATAAGATTAACAATGCTAAAAAACTACCAATTGCTAAATTTCGTGGTACAATTACTTCTACTTTGGTTAATCTTTTAACATGAATCCATAAACCAAAAAGCAACATAACTGGCAATCCTAATAGATGCACAAAAGCCATTAAAGTAAAGAATCTATCACTAAGATTACCGGCTAAAAAATTACGACTCATAGCTCCAGAAAACATTGGTAAAGCATCTAATAATTGAGAAGAACCAATAGCAACATATTGAGCTAATTGATCCCATACTAGCCAATAACCAGAAATTCCTAATAGAATTATTAACCATAAGTTTGGAGTCCCTGTGAACCATGAGAACCAACGGAATCCACGATAACGATCTAATGAAAATTCTCGGATTATATGTAGTAATACCACTACTACTAAAGCGTCTGAAGCATAGCGATGTAAACTTCGCATAACCCCACCAAGATACCATTGTTCATTGGTCATGTATTCAACAGATTGAAAAGCTCCAGTGATACTTGTATCGAACAATACAAATATATATAAACCACTGATTAATACTATCCATAATAAAAAGAAAGCTAAAGAACCTAAATGATACAATGGATTATTTTTAGTACCAAAGGCGAAATTAAACCATGCGTCCACATATAAATAAGTGTATTTAATAGGTTTGTGAAAAAAATTCTTCAAGATTTGTTCCTTTAACGTGTTCTTGTATATATCAGATGCGAACATTTGATGAGTAGGTATTTGATATGGAGATTTCATTTATTAGTAGAATATCTCCCTGCTTTGCTATATAAGAATTTAATAAAATTCTAATATACTATATATCTGGTATAATACCATTGATATTAATCAATATTTTCTATATAGAAAAACTCATGGATGATTAAATACTATTTTAACTTACAAACTATTAGACATAGAACTTTAAAAAATTATGAAAATCTTAATCGTTGGTAATGGAGGGCGTGAACATGCTCTGGCTTGGAAAGTAGCACAATCTGCTCAAGTTGAAACTGTTTTTGTAGCTCCTGGTAATGCTGGTACAGCCCAAGAAAATAAAGTACAAAATATCGCAATTGGAGTGAATGATATTGAAGCTCTAATTAATTTTGCTCAAACTAATTCTATTAATTTAACTATTATTGGCCCAGAAGCTCCATTAGTAGCTGGAATTGTTGATGAATTTCAGAAAATTGGCTTGCCATGTTTTGGACCAACTCAAGCAGCAGCTCAATTAGAAGGATCAAAATTATTTACTAAAGATTTTTTAGCTCGCCATAATATTCCGACTGCAAATTATGCTAATTTTACTGAAGTTGAACTAGCAATATCTTATATTCGTAAAATTGGTACACCTATTGTTATTAAAGCTGATGGTTTAGCAGCAGGCAAAGGAGTTATTTTAGCATATTCAGAAGCAGAAGCTATTGCTGCCGTAGAAGATATGTTAATTGATAATAGTTTTGGAGAAGCTGGACATAATGTTGTTATTGAAGAGTTTTTAACTGGAGAAGAAGCTAGTTTTATTTGCATGGTAGATGGAGAACATATTTTACCTTTAGCTACTTCACAGGATCATAAAGCTCGTGATAATGGTGATAAAGGGCCTAATACTGGTGGAATGGGGGCTTATTCACCTGCTCCAATTATTACTCCAGAAATTCATGCTTGTATTATGAAGGACATTATAGAGCCTACAGTGCGTGGAATGGCAATGGAAGGTAATGATTATACTGGTTTTTTATATGCCGGTTTAATGATCGATGCTCATGGTAAGGTAAAAGTATTAGAATATAATTGTCGGTTTGGTGATCCAGAGACTCAACCTATTATGTTACGTCTCCAATCGGATTTAGTTGAACTATGTTTAGCTACTTTGGATAAAAAATTGCATAAAGTAGAAGCTAAATGGAATCCACAAGCATCTTTAGGAGTGGTATTAGCTGCTGGTGGTTATCCAAATAAGTATGAAAAAAACTTAGTTATTAATGGATTATCTAATATTACAGCTGGAAAAATATTTCATGCTGGAACTGTAGAGCAAGATGGTCAAATTGTGACTGCTGGTGGTCGAGTATTATGTGCTTGTGCTTTAGGTGATACAATACAAATGGCTCAAACCAAAGCTTATCAATTAGTTAGTACAATTTCCTGGCAAGATATGTATTATCGTACTGATATTGGTCATCGAGCTATTACTGATATTTAAAATATGAATAAAAAGAATTTTTTAATTGTTTTCGGTGCAATTTTTAGTATAGTTTTACTAATAATAGTATTTTCAAAATTAGATTGGCAGGCTTTTTTCACTGCTATAAAAACTATAAATCTAGCAAAAGTATTTATGGCTGGATTAGTGGTTATGCTTGTAATTGCATTGCGTTCTTTACGTTGGAATTTGGTCGCATGTTTACCATTATCAGAGTTTAAACATTTTTGGCAAGCTGCTAATATTGGTTATTTAGGTAATATTATTTATCCGGCTAGAGCTGGTGAAGTATTAAAAGTAATAGCTATCAATCATTTTACCCCATTAACTTTAGGACGTTCAGTTTCTAGTGCTGTGTTGGATCGTATCTTAGATATGATAGTGATAGGGCTGTTTACTATGTCGGTTCTATGGATACATGGCAATAAAATTGATCCTAATGTTGGTAAAGGTATAGTTACAGTATTTATCTTGGCTATACTCGGATTAGCTACATTAATAATTTTTGCAGATTTTTTACATAAGAAAATTCAAAGTTTACCGTTTAAAGGTAAATGGCAAAAGTTACAAGAGTTAATGTTGCATGGTATAGAAGGAATCCAAACATTCCGGCATACTAATAACTTAATAGTAGTATTATTAATAACAGTTGTAATTTTTTTATTAGATTATTTCTGGATGTGGCAAATTATTAGTGCTTTTGGTTGGAATTTACCATTTGAAGCAGGTTTAACTGTTGGAGTTTTTTTACTCCTAAGTATTTCTTTACCTTCAGCTCCTGGCTATGTTGGAGTATATCAAGTAGCTTGTATTTTAGCGTTAGGTTTGTATAATATTGACCAAAGTCTTGCTGTTGCTTATTCCATAGTATTGCAACTGGTCAGTTTTACTGTTATGGGTACACAAGGAATGTTGGTAACCATATACTGTGGTTTTAACTTATCACAGGAACGTAAGCAAGAATTACCAACTCAAAATTGAAACAAAATTTGTAGAATTTATTACAAAGTGTAATAATTAATATAGCTAAGTATGATTGTATTAACAGACTTTATGTAGGATGTAATGAGTTTACGAATTACATCTTGATGCAATTCACTTCGTTCATTGCATCCTACATTTATATAACCTTATTTAGGACAAACGGATTACCCTTACGCAATATGATTCGTAGGAATAATCCATTATGATTACCATTTTAAAAAATCAGGAGAAGTAATGAAAGTTAAAAATTCAACCGTTGCTTGTGCTTTATTATTAGCAAGTAGCCCAGTTTTAGCAAACACTAAATTAGGCGGTGGGCAACCACCACAAACAGAGGATACTGATTCACCTCAAACTGAAACAACCAAGCCAGTACGTCCACCAATTAATGCTGGTAAAACTAACCAGAAATTTAATATCTCTTCCATTAGCTTGGATGATGCTAACAAACGTAAAATTAAGGTTTGTGATAGCTCAATGGTGAAACAGAAACGACCAAGAGCTCGTAATATTATCTCACTAGCTTTTAGCCCTAATAAAGTTGGAACTTTACAATTTGATATGGAAGATATTCCAACAAGTAAAGGTGAACAAGTTTTATTATTACTTTACAGTCGTTGTTTAGTTAAAAAACCAAAAATCAAAACTCCTTTATCTCGGGTAAAGTTAGCCCTGGATGTGAATGATATTGAAATATTAGGCACATATAATATTCCAGCTGAAAGCACTAGTGGTAAGCATACCCAAATGACGATTGAAGTTGATTTGGAAACAAATAATCTGGCTAAACAAGCTAAGGCTGGGAATGATACTTTTTATTTTCAAGCAGCTTTGTTAAAAAAATCTGATTTTGATAAGAAGCATTTTGGTTCTACTAAATTATCACCATTGGAAGCTGTTCATGTAACAAAAACATCTTGCCCTAATCAGAGTAAATTTTCTAACGATGTTAGATCAGTAAATGAGTCTTGTAAAGGTTTACCTACTAAGGCTAATTAAAAATTTAGACATGTTTGTGCAAGAATCCTGATATAAAATATCTTGCACAAGCAGGTAAATTTAATATATCATAACCACCTTCCAAAACTATCAATCTTTTAGCTGATATTTGGGCTAATAATTGACCAATAATATAATAATCTGCTGGTTTAAGATTGATATGTTCATCCTGAATATGATCTGTACCAAGGGTATCAAAACCTAATGAAATAATAACGTACTTAAAATCATTCAATTTAGCAAGTAGAGTTTTAAATAGATTAATATACAATTCACCTTTTATTCCAGCAGGAATAGTAACTAACTCAGCATATTCTGGTAATATTATATTGCTATCCAGATAAGGATAGTTTTGCCACGGATCGGCATGTAATGAAAAATAGGGAATTTCAGCACTAGCAAATTCCATACTACCATCTCCAAGATGATAATCAATATCAACCACAGCACATTGTTGTTTTAAAGTTTGAGCTGCAATATAAGCATTATTAAAAAAACAATAGCCGCCATATCTTCTTTTTCCAGCATGATGTCCTGGCGGACGACATAAAGCAATAGTATCCTGTCCTGTCGTCAATAAATAACTAGCAGCTTGTTCAGCAACTGCCGCCGAATTTAAAGCAGCTTCAATACTACCTTTATTAATCGGTGTACCAATTTCCTTACAATACATTCCAGCACGATATAATAATGGAGATTTTAATAAATTATCTCTAAAAATAGCCGGAATATATTCTTGTTCAGGTTTAAGTATTTTGCTAACAGCTAACAAAAAATCAACATAATCTCTATCATGTAAATTGTATACTGCATTAATTGCTAATTCGTTTACTGTTACTAAATCTACATCTGTAGCTGATTTAATTCCTTGCAAAACAGCATTAACTCTTTCTGGAACTTCTAAATGTTTAAATGGAGGGATTCCATCAGAATAATCTTGTTTTGGATGGTGTAAAGTATGTTTGTTAGGTAAAAAGACGTGCATAAATAATTTTCAGTTAAGTTCAAAATATACCAATCGTATGATACCACTGATAGATTAGAAAATACTAAAATTTAAAGCTGTCTTTTTAACGGAGCTTTAATTATGCAAAATAAAATAATAAAAATTCCAACAAAAATGAATAATCCGTAATTAGCTTGTTTTTTAGGGTGAAACTGACTAATAGTTTGAGATTGCTTAAGATTTGCCTGCATAGCATTTATTTGGTAATTTTCTAATTCTGCTATCATATTTTCCAACCGATTTTTATCATCATTATACTTATTATATAGATAAAGAAACTCTTCTGTTTTTTGCTTTTCTTCAGCATTCATTTCAAGTGATAAAAAACTCTGAGAAATTTGGAAAACACCATTAAGTAATTCAGTGTAAGCCATAAAAGATTTTTTTATATTTTCAAGTGTTTCTGGATTATCCTTGATTATTATATTTTGAGATAATGAAGTAATTACTTGTTGTTCTAATTTTAATCTTGTGAAATATCGCACTATAATCAGAGTTAAATTAGCTACTGCATATGTTTTAATTGATTTTTTATCAGCAATATTAACTAATTGTCTAAGATGTGATTCATTTGCTAAACTATCGTTAAACCGATACATGATTCGATCCATATATATAGCAAACAGTAATGGTATCAATCTATTATCCGCTTCAGCCAATATAGCATAACTAAAATAATCTCTAGTGATTTTTTGAATATCAACGTTTTGTTCATATAAGCTACTAATTGCATAAATAAAAGCTGGCAAAGTTCTTTTTATTTTTATTCTTCTTGCTTGTTTAATCGCATAATTAGCTAATTTTTTTGCTTTGGTATAATCATTGACGAGCATATATAATAATGATTGTAAGGTATTGATTCTAATATTTTCTTCATCGTTTAAGAAAGATGACCAAATTTTTTTATCAATATAATAAATAGCTTCTTGAATTATTTGTTGATTATTACTAGAATAAAATGATTCCTTATCAGTTTGCTCCAATATTTGCAAAGTATTTTCGTACAAATTTGAACCATTTTTATTAACTGGAATTGGCAAGGTTAACATTTCTTTACTATGTTTTAAAAATTGAGCTTGATCATAACTATTCTGGGTTATTTGATAATCAACTACAATCCCAGTGCCAAATGTTAAAGCCCCAGTAATAATAGTTGCTCCACCTAATAACGCCAGTCCAGCAGTGGTGGCCATAACCCCAGAATAGCCCATCAAAGTACCTATATAACTACCTATTCCAACAGCAACAGGACTTGCAGTACCAGCAGAAAATAATATAGCAGCTCCAGCTATAACAGTTGACACACCAATTAATACTATACTTATCCAACCAAATACATTCGATTCTACATAAAAATTCGCAAATGTACCTGCTTCTTCACCATAAACTGGGTTTATGATTATCAGTAGTAATATTGTTAATTTAATGATGTTCATTTTATAACTTCCACTTTCTCATCAGCACTTAAAAAATATGTATTTTCCTAATAAAAATATACATTTCCTTACACTATAGTTATCTTATTAACTAATACTAAGCAGATTTCATACCAATATTATTTAACCTATTTTTAGCTTTCTACCAAACGAAATTATAAGGACTTTATGTAGGATGTAATGAGTTTACGAATTACATCTTTCGAGTCGCATTATTGATGCAATTCCCTTCGTTCATTGCATCCTACATTTATATAGCCTTATCTTGATCTTAATTTCGCATATAAATCTTAAATTCCACTCGTCTAGAATGCTGAGTATCTTCCATTTCACTGTCTGTAATCAGATCACTAGAAGATAAACCGCTAGTTATCAATATTTCATATAACCAGTTTTTATAAGGTTTAATGGTTGGCAAGCGCAAACAATACTCTAATACTGCATTGCTACGTTGTTGAGATAGCAACATATTATTTATATAAGCATTATCTGGAGAAGAGCTAGTTTGCCATTCTGAAGAGCTATGACCTTCAATGCTAATAGTTTTTATAATATGAGCATATTTATTCAGTATGGTTATATAACGTGGACAAAACTCTGTTAAAATAGATTGGTATTGTTGATCAAGTGTAGCACCACCACTGCTAAAAACGGTATTGTCAAAGTTTATGGTTAAGTTGGAATAATTAATATTAGCAGACCAACGTGGCAAATCATTTTTAAATTCTTGGACAAGTGCATGGTAAATAATTTTAGTTGCAGTGTTATTTTTTTTGGACAGAAGATCAGTATTAGAAGCTGTAAAATTTTTAGGCTTAGTTGTATAAACTGCTTTAGAATTATTAAGAATATTCGGTTTTTTATTTGATGACATAGAATATGAATTATCGTTTCTAATCACCATATTAGGATAATAAGTATCATTAATCGAAAATAAATATATCAAACTAAGATCACATTCCTGATAAATAATTGTCTCTATTTGGTTAGATAATGATATTAAATTCGGTGGATTAACTAATATATAATTGTTAACAGGAAGCAATTGTTCAGATATTTTTTCAGGCTTATTTTCCATATTAAATAAAAATCCAATAGAAACTAATATTATTATTAATAACAATAAGATAGTTTCTAAAATATAATCTGGAGATTTTTTTTCGACAATATATTTTCCAAATAACTGTTCCATTTTTGCGTTAACACATCCATAGTTAATTATGATAATTCTTAATTCAAATATTTATGTTGTAATCTATTAAATTGGGAAATATTATATATGCAAAGCTTGATCTAATAAATTTGCACCATTTTAACAAATATTTATATCACAAACTAAAAATTACTAAATTATCTTAAATATGACACCTCATTTTGCTTTATATTTTATTGATATAGTTGGAACTTGTAATCTAAGATGTCCATCTTGTCCGGTTGGGAATTTTCAGAAAAATGATTTTATAGAACAACGTCGCCCTAAAGGATTTATGCAACTATCTTTATTTGAGGCAATTTTAGATAAGATCAAAAGAGAAGATAATGAGCATGAACATGTGGTAATAAGTGTTTATAATTGGGGAGAACCACTGTTACATCCAGAATATCCTAAATTTATTGATGCAATTAAAGCTCGAGGATTTTACGCCGAAGTTTCTAGTAATTTAAATATCAAAGAAATAAAAGATGTAGTAACCTCTGCACCACATAAATTGGTTATCTCGTTGTCAGGTTATCATAAGTCTGTCTATGCAAAAACTCATAGTAAAGGTAATGCTAATTTAATGATATCCAATTTATATAAATTGCGTTACTATATGGATAAGCTAAAACAAGATTTTGCGGTTGAACTATCTTATCATTTATATGAACATAATGTTGGTGAAGATTTAGAGCGAATGATGCAAATAGCTACTGATCTTGGTTTTCATTTCAGCTCAGATTTAACTTTGCTAATGCCATTAGAAAAAACTGTGAAATATTTGCATGGAGAACAGTTATCAGAATCAGAACAAAAACTTGTTTCTCTAATGTTAATTAAGCCAGAAGAACAGTATAAATTAGCTCAAGCTTATAAAGATACGACTTGTTCTTTGTTAAATTGGAAAACAATAAATTTTGATGGTTCAATGGCTATATGTTGTGCTGTTTACGATTATAAACATAATGTTACCAATAATTTTTTAGAAGTTTCACATGAAGAACTGGAAGAACGCAAACGCAATCATCCACTATGTAAAAAATGTATGGCAGAAGGATTACACGCATTGGCAACTTACACCGCTAGAACTGAACTAGACGAGTTAATTAATGAACGTTTACAAAAATTTGGCAGCAAAGTTGTCCGAGATACTTCCCATCTAAGACATTATTCTTTTGATTCTTAACTAAATGATTAACACAGCATAGTCAGATGTAATATTTGATTATGCTACATCTAACTACGTCATTATCTATTTTACAAGATGTTTAAGAAGCTCTGTTTCAAATTTATACCAAACAGAGCTTGATTATAAGTGCGTTACCAAATCCATGCTAGTGAAGGTCGTCGTCAAATTATAGAAGATGAATTTTATGATTTAGGCAATGAAGTCTAAATATATGGTAATATAAAAAATTACATTAGAGGATTTATTATGGCTACAGAGTTAGAATTACGTTTGGAAGGTGATGATGCTAATGAAGATACTTTGTTGGATTTGATGGATTGGTTGGAGCGTGCAAATATTGATGGGTTGGAGGTTAAGAGGAAGGAGTTGCCACCAGCTAAAGGAGATATGGGTTTTTGGACTGATCCAAATACTATAATGACTATGATTTCAACTGGTATTGCGGTTGTACAGGTGATGGCGGCTATTTTACAATGGCAGAAAAATAAAAAAGTTACAGTAACTCCAAAAATAACTGATTCAGATAAAGAAATGGTAGAACTTAATACTCAAATTCAAGTTATATTAGATAATATGAAAAACCATTAATAGGGAAAAGGAAAAATATTAATATCATTATAGCACTTAATGAGCATAAAGTTATAGTTCCATTTCTTTATGAAGGAAGTATGAACACTAGATTTATTTAGAAGATGTTGCCAGTTTTAAAACTAGGGCAAATAATTGTAATGGATAACGCATCTTTCCATAGTTGAAATTGAGTTATTAATAGAACAAGCTGGATGTAAGCTGTTTACCATCATACTCAGCAGATTTAAATCCAATTGAACATACATGGGCTTCACTTAAACGTTATATTAAGCGGTTTCTTCATATTTTTGATCACTTACCGAAACTATAGATTATATCTTTCAGAATATAATTTTATGGTATATAAATATAGGAATGTTACTATATAAACCAATATGGCAAAAGAAATATTATGAACATGCTATTAGAGATGATAAAGATTTTAAGTTAAGATTCAATTATATACATTTTAATCCAGTTAAACATGGTTATGTTGAAAAAGTAAAAAATTGGCAGTTTTCATCATTTCATCATTATGTTGATAAGGGGTATTATGATGAAGAATGGGGTAATTTTGATAGAAATGTTGATCTTGAATAAAATTGTAGGGTCGGTGAAGCAGATCGTAACCGACCATTATGAAATAATAAAAAGCATAAAATTATTGATTGAATTTATGTTTGGTCGGTTTTATTGCATTACACCAACCAATTTGTATTATCAAATTTATTGAAACGGTCGGTTTCACGTTGTTGCACCGACCCTACATTACTTCTCTTATACACGTTAGATATAATATTTATTCAATTTCATCATCACTAAATAACCAATAAATAGTACCACCAACTATAGCACTGCCAATTGCTGCAACTGCCACAATTGGAGCAGTGACAATAGTACCTCCAGCAACTACAACCCCTTAATCCCCTGCAACAACTCCCCAGCCATTTTCTGCCCATCGCCATAAAGAGTATTATTTCATTGCACTACACCGAACCTACATGGCTGGAGTTAGCGAAGCGTAACCCAGCAAATGGTTAATTGGATAATTATGAAAATGCTGGGGTTCTTTTCATTAACTCATCCTATATGCGAGTTTAAATTTATTTAGCAACAAAAGGACGTTGTTTTTCTTGCAATTCAGTTGTATTCTCAGTTTTAAGATAATCAGAAGGAATTATTTCTAATGAGCTATCACCTGGTTTTCTCCAATATATTTTTATTTGAGCATCTCCTTTCACATGAAAGAATTCAATTTTAATTGGATACCATTTATTACTTTCTAAATATATATTTGATTCTACTGAACAACCACCACAAGAATTCCATGAATCTATAATGGTGCTATTATCAATAGATAGTTTCATTCCATCTTCGTATAAACCTTTTATTAAATATGTTCCTGTTGTTGTTATGTGAATCATTCCTGTCCATCTTATACCAAAATAATCTGCAGATATATTTGGTGCAGGAGAATCATTAACATCCCATCTAAAATTTATTGATTTGTCTATTCTATTGAATGATGGTTTTTTAAAATCGCTAGGTGATTTTGAAAAGGGAGGTAAATTAAAATATTTACCTTGAAGCCCTTTAACAAATTTTTCGACTGGTTTCGTTACTTTATTAGATTTTAATGTACTAACTTCTATCGGAAAAATCAAACCAGTTGCTCTAATACAATAAACAGGCGTTCCAGAAACAAAATCGCCTTCAGAAAATTTTACCTCACGTAACAATGGCAATACTTTTTTAGGTGAAAATTCTTTTAGTTTTTGATCATAATCAAAAAGAACTTCTAATTTAGATTTTTCTTCAGTGCGTTTTTTAATAGTTTTAATATCACCTTCTAATTCACAAGTTTTCTTAGAAATTTCTTTAGGTTGAATCTTTTTCCAATCTGCTTCAGTTACATGAGCAGTAATTTTGATACAAATTTCTCCTAAACCTTTACCATTTGAATAAACAGGATTTCCTTTAATACGAACAAAACCTGCTGAATAAGTTTCAATATCATCCTCTTGAAGGGAAAAGTTTTTTACCTGTGTAAAAGATTTAACAAAACTACCAAACAATTCTTCAACGGCTGCTCTTTTTGCTAACGCTAATAATTCTTTTTTAACTTCACTTTGAGATGAATGACCAAAAGCAGATATACAAGCTGTTTTAGTTACATCAGCATAAACATTGGAAATATATATACTGAAAAATAATATTACTGTTAATCGAATCATATTATACCTCTTGAATAAGAAATTTATTGTACTAATGGAGCTTCTACAGTTACTTCTACACTACCATCAGTATTCTCCTTAACATCAATAACACGTTGCAATTTTAAACTAGCTTCAACCTTAACTTCAACAGTTCCATCAATATACTGTAAATCTTTGGTTTTAGTAATTGATTGTATTGTCAATCCTCTAATACGTTCAGTTAGTTGAAGTGTTGCATTAATTATAGCAGCACGTTCTGCCATTTTACGTCTTATAGTAGGATTTGAAACCCCATCTTTTGGAAGTCCAACACCAGTTGCCTGTATCATTACTTCTTTTGTTTCAGGTTCAATAGGTAACGAAGGGTTTTCAATTGGTTGTGGAGGATCATTTTGTTTAAATATAGGAATATCGTGTATATTACTCCATCCAGTAAAATAAGCAAAAACAGTTAAAAAAGCAGCAATTATTCCTATTGAAAATATAATTTTTGACATTTTTTTATTGTCCCAACCGTTAGTAAAAACTATGCACTTTAGTGCAAGACTTTTAGTAAAGTCTTTCCTTTGGAAAGCTTTGTTATCATATAACTCTTATTACAGTTTATAAATATAAATCAATGGAAAGGATAAGTGACTATCCTGTCTTTTAATTAAACCTCATGTAGTATTTTTAGTTCGCCGCAGGCGGGCTAAGGACTTTTAGTCCGCATTCATACTATGGACTTTTAGTCCATAGTGGTTGATTTCCATATTAATAAAGGTGGATGAAGCTCACCCACCCCAAACCTACAACTCCTTAACCCCCTGCAGCAATTCCCCAGCCATTTTCTGCCCATCGCCATACAACATACGAGTATTATCAGCATAAAACAGATGGTTCTCCACTCCAGAGAAGCCAGTACCCTTACCACGCTTAATAACTACCACATTCTTAGCCTTATCCGCACTAAGAATCGGCATACCATAAATCGGACTATTTGGATCAGTACGAGCAATTGGATTCACCACATCATTAGCTCCAATTACCAACGCTACATCCGACTGCTCAAACTCAGCGTTAATCTCTTCCAAATCAAAGATAATGTCATAAGGAACTCCAGCCTCAGCCAACAACACATTCATATGCCCCGGCATCCTACCAGCCACTGGATGAATCGCAAATTTAACTCGTACACCCCGATCAATTAAAGCTCTAGTTAATTCCCAAATCTTATGTTGAGCCTGAGCTACAGCCATACCATAACCGGGTATGATAATAACCTGTTCTGCATACGCCATCATAATTGCAGCATCAGTAGCATCAATTGGTTTCAAACTACCTTCTATTCCAACATCATCAGTAGCTTCCTGACCATCAGCAGCTCCAAAACCACTAAATAACACATTGCTTATCGGACGGTTCATAGCTCTTGCCATCAACTGGGTCAATAAAGTTCCAGCCGCTCCAACCACCGTACCAGCGATAATCATAGCCGCATTGCTCAATACAAAGCCTTCAAATGCTACTGCTAACCCAGTCAACGCATTAAACAAAGAAATCACCACTGGCATATCCGCTCCACCGATTGGTATTGTAACCAACACTCCAAACAGCAATGCCACCATGAAAAACAGGATAATAACTATGACTGGTACAGAACCCATATAAACTATTACTGCTCCTAAAACCAAGAGGAATATAAATAAAACTAAGTTGATAATCTGTTGTTTATTAAAGAGTAAAGACTTTTTAATTAAACCTTGCAACTTAGCAAAAGCAATGATAGAACCAGAAAATGATATAGTACCAATGATAGCTCCTAATACCGCTAAAGTCTGCACTGTAGTCGATAATTCATGACCAGAACTAGCTCTAATCAATTCCACTCCAGCAATAGCAGCCGCTGCACCACCGCCCATACCATTGTATAAGGCAATCATCTGTGGCATATTCGCCATCGCTACTTTTTTAGCCGACCACCAAGCTGGGGTAGCACCAAGAACGATAGCAATCACAATTAAATCTAAATTACTAAGATGCGGAGTTAAAAAGGTCGCTAAAGTGGCTAATATCATACCAACTCCAGCCCAAATAATACCACCTCGAGCTGTCACTGGGGAACTCATTTTTTTGAGTCCTAGAATAAATAAAATTGCCGCAAGAAAATAAATCCCTTCAATCAAGAAAGTTTCCCAATTATCAATCACTTTTTATCTCCTTTGCTACTCTTAAACATTTCTAACATTCTTTCTGTCACAAAATAACCACCGACAGCATTACCAGTTGCTAACATTACTCCGATAAAACCAATAGCTTTCTCTAAGTTAGTATCGGCATGTCCCAACGCAATCATTGCTCCTACTAACACGATGCCGTGAATAAAGTTAGAACCAGACATCAATGGAGTGTGTAAAATCACCGGAACTTTGGCAATTACTTCATATCCAACAACTGCGGCTAACATAAAAATATATAATGCTACTAATCCTTCAATCATTAGTTTGCTCCCTCTACCAACTCTTTCGCTGGTGCGTATTTAATTTCCCCGGCATGAGTCAAAGCACAGCCGGCTATAATTTCATCTTCCCAATCTATGACTAATTCACCATCTTTAAGCATCAGAGATAGTAAGTTAAATAAATTTTTAGCATACATTTCACTAGCATGAACCGAAGTTTCACTAGGCAATCTAGTCGGAGCATGAATTTTAACTCCTTGATGAACAATAGTTTCATTCGCTTTGGTCAATTCACAATTACCACCACCTTCCGCAGCTAAATCAATGATTATCGAGCCAGCTTTCATATTCTCCACCATTGCAGTGGTAATAATCTTCGGTGAAGGACGACCTGGAATTGCCGCAGTAGTGATAACCACGTTGGCAGCCGCAATATGTTTAGCTAAAATATCCTGTTGTTGCTGTCTTTCCTCGGCAGTTAATTCTCGAGCATAACCACCTGAACCTTCAGCTTTAATTTCAATATCAACAAATTTTGCTCCCAATGATTCCACTTGCTCTTTAGTAGCAGCTCGAACATCATAGCCTTCCACCATTGCTCCTAATCTACGAGCAGTTGCAATGGCCTGTAAACCAGCTACTCCAGCTCCAATAACTAAGATTTTAGCCGGTCGAATTGTTCCAGCAGCAGTGGTAAGCATAGGAAAGAATATATTAGCTAAATCAGCGGCTCGAATAACAGCTTTATAACCAGCAATAGCAGCTTGAGAGGATAATACATCCATAGATTGAGCTCTGGAAATACGTGGTACTAATTCCATCGCTAAACTGGTGATTTTCTTATCCCGTAATTTGGCAATTTTTTCTGGATCACGATATGGATTCAATAACCCTATCAAAACTGTGCCTTCCTGCATTTGTTCAATTTCTTCCAAGGTAGGAGCTTGAACTTTGAGAACTACATTAGCTTGTTTATATAGTTCTTCTGAATTTTCAACAATTTGGGTAAAATCAGCATCAGCAAAATATGCTCTTTTACCCATATCTTTTTCGATAATAACGGTCGCACCAAGTTTTTCCAAACGCTTGGCAATGTCTGGCACTAAGGCCACACGTTGCTCTTCTGGCATTTGTTCTTTCGGTGCTGCCACGTATATTGGCATGTTTAGGTTTCCTTACTTAAAAGTATGATTTATGAATTGTAAATTGGTAATTATAAATAATAATAGATTGTTTAGTCAAATTTGATTCTTTATCTGAAGCTATAGATTTAATTTCGGATAACAATGTCAAATTTTGGAACTAAAAATTAGGAGGTGTAGATATAGCAATTCTTAATTAGACATATTTCCTAAATACCGAAATTAATATAGCTAAGTATGATTGTATTAATTGACTTTATGTAGGATGTAATGAGTTTACGAATTACATCTTGATGCAATTCACTACGTTCATTGCATCCTACATTTATATACACT
>DAOUSL010000237.1 GCA_030627235.1 Thioploca sp. | reverse complement strand
TGATAATAGTATTGGTAGTAATATTAGGCAGTTTTGGTACTTGTTCATGGTAATTCTCCATTAATTTGAAATCTAAACCTAGGTTTTATAAACTCTGGATGGTTAAACACCTCTTCCCCAACCTTCCAGCGTCTTGAAGACCTGGAATGTTTTATAAGTTAAGGTAAATCAAAATCTTCCAGTTTTTTATAAACTATGGAAAATTTAAAAAGAAGTTAGATATTGAATTTTAACTTCATCAAATTTTTCATGGTATTTAACAAATGAGTTAAGATCACCAAACCAACCCATAATTTGTTTATTATCTATACAACTGTTCTTCTGTTGATAGATAGTTTGATAAAAAGAGTATGGATAATTCTTATAATCATCAGTAAATCCATGTTTTTGTGGGTTTCGATGGATATAGCTAATTAAATGTACAAAATAATCATCAGAATCAATTAATTTACGTTTGAAATTTTTTTGAAACAAACTACCTTTTCTGTCATAAGCTTTGTTAATTGCTTTGGTATAAGCATTAAACAAATGTGAAAATTGTCTGAAATATAAATCTGGAATATTTTTAAAACTTTCAAGCTCTTCCAGTGGTTTCATTCTGACCAAAATATGAAAATGGTTTTTCATTAAACAGTACGCATAAGTATTAGTTACTGGGTAAATATGTTTTATGTAAAGTTTAAGGAAATGTTGGTAGTTACGTTCTTCAAAAAATAAGTTTTCACCGTTATTGCCACAATTGTAGATATGGTAATACTGCTCGCTGATTAATGGAATGTCTGTATTTTTGTGCATAATTTTTAGTCTAAATCTAAACCTTCCAGGTATTTATAAACTCTGGAAGGTTAAACACCTATTCCCCAACCTTCCAGCGTCTTAAAGACCTGGAAGGTTTTATAAGTTAAGGTAAAATTTAAACCTTCCAGGTTTTGAAAACTCTGGAAGGTTTTTAAGGACGTTGGCTATCTTTGAATATAGCTATCTAGGTGAAAGACATCTGGTTGAAGAGGTAGTTGTTGCATGGTTATATCGTAAGTTTTGGTTACGCTACCAATGACTACACCATTAATGATGATGAAGTCTTCCATGTTTATATATGGAATGTGTAGAATACCTGCGTAGTCATAATTGGCATGGCATTCAGATGGTTGTGCTGGTACTTCGATAATTGTTAGAGTATCTGGAACTATTTTGAAATCATCGACACCATCTAATTGATACAACTCAGCTTTAGCAATTGCAAATTCTCCAGTCGGTTTCTGATCAAAAGAGTTTAGCAATGGAATGTCTAATTTATGAATTTTCAATAACCTTTCTTTTACTAGGTACTCTGCGTGTTCACAATCGGATTGGGTAATTTAAATACTTACTTCAATATTAAGATTATCTCCGGTAAGATTTACGCTCTGTGATCTAAAATTGTGACCTTCTTTTGTAGCAGTTACAGTATAGCTACCTTCAGCTAAGACCTCAACTTTCCACCGTTTTTGGTAAATTGTAGTAATATCTTTCCACTGTAAGTCTAATTTACTGCAAGCTAGATCATTCTACATGTTCGATATTATCACCAATCACAACATTTTTACCTAATTCCACATCTTTACCGATAATTACATTTTCAAGATAACTATTTCTTTGAATTATTAAAGACTCTAACAGAGCAGGTTGTTCAGGATCGAGTCCGATAATATAGCCTTGGAGTTTACCACCAATGATATGGGTATTTGCTTCCAAATAAACATCTTCAAATTGGCCGTTAATAGGGCTGTTGTTAAAGATATTTCCGCCTAAAGTTCCGACGATAATAGATGCTCCTCGAAATTCAAAGTTAGTTATAGTTCCTTTGTTTGCAATATAACCGCTTAATATACCACCAATTAAATTGGCATTCTTTCCAATGATAAAGTTAGAAACCCAGCCGTGATTTTCCATATTGCCAATCAATGTACCATTAGAAATACTAGCATTTTCAGTAACTACAATATTGATTATGCTATTGCATTAAAGGTACAAATCCAATTGATAGTGCCACTAGCTGGACAAGTTGGCAATTGAGCAAGAGGTGGCGTTGGTATGAAAGTTGGTTCAATTTCTACATAAGCTGGTAATTTTTCTGAATCTGCAAGTTCTGGTTTATCTTCAGCTAGTTCTGCAATATTTTCTTCTGAAATTTTAGAGACTTCTTCTTCAGTTAAAGCTTTCTCTGGAGTTTTAGAAATATTGTCAATAATTCCAGAAATATCTTTAGAATTATCTGAGTCAATTGTTACATCTGTTATTAGTTCTAATTCAGAAGTTTCTGGTAAAGTTGGAATTTGAGCTATATCTTTAATATCCTTAGAAATATTAGTATTAGTGGAACCTGTTTTATCAAAGTTAGTTAAAACCACAGCTTCACCAGTTTGATGAGTATCAACTATGGTATCCGAGATAATTAAAGGTTTATCAAGTTCAGCATCCTTTGGTTCTTCTAGCGGTGATTCCTCTGGTAATAGTTCGTCTTCAATAGATGCTTCTGCTATAGAATCAAAACCTTTTCCGATATCAGAATCCAAAGTATCAATCTGGGAGAGAATACATTCGCTGTTTATTTCTTGAGCAAAATTACACCAAAAATTATTTACCATATCGGCTTGGACTGATATTGGTAAGATTATTGAGATTATTAATGGTGTTAGAAAATATTTTAGCATGATGGTTTTCCTTGAACGATGGGGTAGATTGTAGAGACAAGGCATGCCTTGTCTCTACGATGTTGATACGTAAAATTTATCATCCTTCCATTTTGTTGGGTTTTCGATAACATAATTTTCTATTCTATTGTACGATTCTTCATCACGGATAATATGTTCGTGAAATCGTGATTGCCAACTAAAATTGAATCCTAAGCGATGTGCATGTTTGGTTACAGCTGATTTGTATGATCCAATTATTGATGAAATAGTATTTTTTCCTTTGGAATCGTTGTTGCCCAATGGTTTGTTGTGTTTGTAGAGACAAGGCATGCCTTGTCTCTACAATTTCAAACTAAAACTTATGCTACTTACAAAGCTTTGCTTTGAACTCCAACATATATTAACTTAATGGCATGGTAAGTAGTTACAACTGGTGTAAATTCATTAAATATCATTGACAACTAAATAATAAATCTTTATAATTTACCCTGCACTTAGCTAGGATAGCTTCCGAAACGAGAGGTAATCACAGAACGCCACTCTGCTAAGTGCTTTAAATCAAAAATTCTGTAATCACTCTTCTTAACCAACTGTGAGGTGTCTAAATGACCACCCAACAATTAATAAGCCGTGATTTTCACGGTACTACAATTCGTCAACGTTCTGATGGGTACTTAAACGCAACAGATATGTGCAAGGTTAATGGTAAGCATTTTAAACATTACATGGAAAATCAATCAACTAGTGAATTTATAAATGCCCTAAGTTTAAAAGTCGGAATTCCGACCTTTAAAATTATCGAAATAAAATTAGGACGTTATGGTGGTTCTTGGATACATCCTAAAGCATCTATCCATTTAGCTATGTGGTGTAGTCCTGAATTTGCCGTTACAGTCAGTGAATGGGTCTATGAGCTACTAACCAAAGGCTCAGTATCCCTTGACCCTAATAAATCAGCTAAACTAGTCCAAGCTAAATCTGATGAATTAAGCAAACTCGATATTACCGGCAATGCCAAACGAAATGCTCTCAATAACTTTATCAAAGAACGGTTTGGTTATGACACATTAGCAATGTTTGAAATGGAATCCCAAGTTGCTGAAATCCAACAAGCCTTACTGATTCCATCAAGTATAGCTAAACGAGTGGGTTTATCAAGTGCCAGACCAGTTAATGTAAAACTAACCAAATTTGGTTTACAAACCAATCATCGTGACCATAAAAATTATCTTTACTACGAATTAACCGAAAAAGGTAAAAAATACGGTCAATACCAAGACTTTACCACTGGCAAAATTTCACGCCGTAAAATAGAATGGTATGAGAGCGTTTTAAAATTATTTCCACCAGCATTAGCTCCTAAAAAAGCACCTCTATCAACTCTGCAATTGTTTTAATTAGTTGTAATAGGATTAGTCAGTTTTCTTTCAACGGTCAAACTGACCAATCCACCAGATTTAGAGTTTTAAGTAAATACTAGAAGGAATTGCCCGACTCTCATATCGGACAGTTTCTGCCTTCAAACATTTATGAAAAATGCTTATGATTATAGTATTAAATACAATCAAAAATTTGTCAAACTAGATGCTACTACCTAGCCTCATAATTTTAAGATATAGAGACTTGGCAAATTCCCCCTATTATCATCATAACGACGTTTAATTCTGATGTACTTTTTCTCCTTCAGCTTTTTTAAAGCCAATTGTACCTTAGATCTCGTGTAGCCAGATATTTTAACAAGAATTTTAATACTGATAATACAACGGTTTATTGTCGATAACTTTCGCAAACTATCCAAAACATCTCGTAAAGAACCAGACAAATCAGTAATAATAAAAGTATTTTTAGCTTGATTTGGCTTAAAGATTGCACTATCATTATTAACAGAAGTGCTATTACTTTGTCTCATCTTAGTTTTCTCCTAAGGATAAGGATTTAATAAAACCCGAAACTAAACCTTCCAGGTTTCAAAAACCTGGAAGGTTTGAACATCAAATTTTGGA
>DAOUSL010000214.1 GCA_030627235.1 Thioploca sp. | reverse complement strand
CGCCATTATTCCCTGCTTAAACCAGATTAAGGACATATTCCTTAATCCAGTTGGGTAAGTTTTGTTTTCACTAAGCAAATAGTGGAGGTAGCCTTTCAACCTCATAAATAACATAATTATATCTTATTTCAAGATACTACTAATTGGCTGATTTTTTCGGTTTCTTAGTAAACAGGTCGCACGAATTTAATTGTTCTGAAGTGTAATTCTTTATTAATATTAACTGTTGTTGGCATTCAGAGGCTAAACCATCCACAGTGGCATTGCCTAGAATATGTTGTAACCATTTATCGTTTGATTGAGAAACGCATATAAAACTACTTAAAATACCATGGGCTTCAGCAGCATTCATTAGAGCCCCAACATTCTGTAAAGATTTATCTAATGGCTCGTAAATTTCTTCCACATTTATTCCTTGTGATAGTATGATAGGGATTTAAAATTATAAACCCCTACCAAAAAGATTATCTTAAACTTGATAACAACATATTTGCTTGTGAAATACAACCTCTACCTACCATCCATACAACTTTATGTGAAGTAGTAGGCAAACTATCTGGTAGTTGATATAATACCAGTATCTTAAAAAAAGAGCCATTACGATTTTTTAGTTCTAATGTATAACTATCTCCATAAATGATTGGCAAACTGCTTGGCCATCTTAAAGATGTTTGTTTGGCTGGCCACTTAACTACAGTTTTTTTATTAGAAGCTTTGTGTTTAATTGTTAAGGTACTAGCACTTTGAGCATTAGAACGCCACAAAACTACTCTTGAAGATGGTGCAATACAAGAAAACCTTTTGGAAGTATTAACATCAACTAGCCATAAATTTTTAGGATACTTTGATGAACCACGAGTATCTTCTTCAGTTTTTTCGGTAAGAAGCTTAGACAAAGTAACTAATAAATCAGGTTTGTTGGTATCCACTACTGTACCAATATAAGGGCCATTTATAGTTTTAACTCCACCATTAGCAAATACTACCGTAATTTCATCAGATGGTTGTGGTAAATTAAGAATGGTAGTATGACTATCCAATAATTGCCCATCAGTATATTGGGCTATATTAGAATGGATTATTACCATATCAGCAGCATAAGCAGTATGAGCAATATTTACACATAAAATTAGCATAATTAATCGAAACATAGTTTTAACTCCTTTAAATAAATTTTGGTTGATTGGACTATTACTTAAATTTTAGCAAAATACAGACCTAATTGCTTGTTGAACAATTTTTTTATATTAACTTTTTTTAAATATCTATACGATCAAACTAATATTTTTATTTGATTTAGATAAAATATAACTTATAATCATAAAGATAGCTAAAATATAGTTTTTGTAGAAAAAATAATAAATCAATTTGAAATTAGCAATTATTGAGTATTAATAATATACTTTTAATTTTATAGTAAAATTATCCTGCACAAAGATAAATTTGTCCATATCATAATTTCACAGAGTTATTAACTAATAATATATAAAATTAATAACTGAATTGGCAAAAAATTATAGTGCATCATGATATTTTAGCTAAAATTACAACTATAATAAGTTTTCTATTGGAACGTAATGATGCGTTATACAATGGTTTTAAACTTAATAACTAAATAATAAATTATTAGCAGCCGGATTTGAATCTAACATGCAAGATACATTTGCAAAATTACCTATATCTCTTACCTCTTGGCATAATAGTCCTTTTGTTATAGGGCCTCCAATTACAGAACCTAGTCAGTTTTTTGGGCGTGAATATATTTTAAAACGTATTTTTGATGTTTGGAAATATATGCCTCTACAACATATTGCTATTGTAGGTTTAAAACGTAGTGGTAAAACATCTTTATTACATTATTTACGCCGTATTATTGATATACCACCAGAGCAATTACGCCCTAATCAACGACATGACTGGCTTACACTTGGCTATCAATGGGTATTTGTAGATTTTCAAGACCCACGTATGTGTTATCAAGAAAGTTTATTACGCCATATCTTAATAGAATTAGATATGCCAATTCCAGAACCATGTGATTTAGTAAGTTTCATGGAGATTATAGATCAATATTTAGAAATTCCTTCTTTAATCTTACTAGATGAAATTGGAGTTGGTTTAACGTCTCCAGACCTAGATGAACAATTTTGGTGGGGAATGCGCTCTTTAGGTAGTAATCATGCTGGTGGTAAATTAGGATTTTTATTTACTTCTCATAATCCTCCAGAAGAAATGATAGTTGATGATAATAAACCATCACCATTTTTTAATATTTTTGGCCATGTGTTAAATTTAGGGCCTTTTGCTGAAAATGAAGCTAGGGATTTAATTGCTAGTTCTCCACAAAGTTTTACTGACAATGATACAGAATGGATATTAACTCAAAGTGGATGTTGGCCAGCTTTATTACAAATTTTATGTCATTCTCGCTTAACCGCATTAGAAGAAAATCAATCTACTGATAATTGGCGGATTGAAGCTACTAATCGCATTAAGCCTTATCTGTATTTACTTCGCCAAGAAATTGGTTTGTAAAGTAGTTGATTTTTATATTTATAAACTATACAATATCTTTCAATTTAAATCTATTGACTAAGGAATTTTATAAATGCGTCAATCACTAGTAGTTGGCAATTGGAAAATGAATGGTTCGCTTGAGGCTAATCGTTCACTAATTGAAGGTATTAAACAAAACATTGTAAGTGTAAAAAATGCTGAAATGGCTGTATGTCCTCCTTTTATATATTTACAACAAATAAAGGATTTATTAGATAATACAAATATAAGTTGGGGATCTCAAGATGTTTCACAACAAGATTTAGGAGCTTTTACAGGTGAAATATCCATCAGTATGTTGGTTGACTTTGGATGTAAATATGTTATAGTTGGTCATTCTGAACGACGCAGTATATATGGTGAGAGTGATAAATTAGTAGCAGAAAAATTCGCTAAAGTACAATCTGCTGGCTTGATTCCTATTTTATGTGTTGGTGAATTATTAGAAGAACGAGAAGCAGGAAATACTGAAGCAGTTGTAAAGAGACAGTTAGATGCGATATTAAATTTACAAGGAGTCGCATCATTAGAGAAATCTGTTATAGCTTATGAGCCAGTATGGGCAATTGGTACTGGAAAAACAGCTAGTCCACAACAAGCTCAGGATGTTCATGCTTTTATTAGAAAACAAATTGCTACCTTAGACTCAAATATCGCTAATAAAGTTCAAATTTTATATGGTGGTAGTGTTAAAGGCAGTAATGCTAAAGAATTATTCGCTATGTCTGATATCGATGGTGGTTTAATCGGAGGAGCTTCTTTAAAAGCTGACGATTTTTTGGCTATTGGTCAGGCAGGTTAGGTAAAAATGTTATTTTCTGAAATATTAGTTATCGTACATATTATTTTATGTATATGTTTAGTTTTATTGATATTAATTCAACAAGGTAAAGGTGCTGATGCTGGAGCTGCATTTGGAAGTGGAGCATCATCAACAGTATTTGGCAGTCAAGGTTCCGGTTCATTTTTAACTCGAGCTACCGGTATTTTGGCAACATTATTTTTCACTATTTGTTTAGCATTAGCATATTATTCGATTCAACGTATAGAACCAAAAAGTGCTTTGGAAACCGTTAAAGTTGAAACTCCAATAAATAATAGTGATTTGCCACCAATAAATGATACAACTAAAAATGATGTGCCATCAGTAGAAACTGATGAGGTTGTTACAACAGATACGCCTCCAGCACAACCATAGTATTTTGGGAGATATCTTTCTCCCAGTTTTAATGCCGATGTGGTGGAATTGGTAGACACGCTGTCTTGAGGGGGCAGTGGCTTCTAGCTGTGCCAGTTCGAATCTGGTCATCGGCACCATTTTTCTAAACAATACTATTTTGTTTTAACATATTATCTAATTCCAACATTTTTCTAGTCAAGGTGTTGGAAATCTCTTTCATTTCAATAATCATACTTTGTATTTGTTTTTTATCACTAACTTGCTCAATAATTTCTTTACTAATATTATGAAATTGAGTATGTGGTTCAAATAAACTACGAAATAAAGACTCTATTTGTGGATTGTTTAACTTATCTATTTCTATAGAACCTTCTCCATACAACCAACAACCTAAACCACATTCAGTAGAAGTTTTAAAATGATGCTGGTCAATACAATCATTATTTTTCAACATTTTATTGAGCTGTTTTAAATATTGAAGATGTTCATTGACATGCTTTAATATGTGGTTATTCATGTAGTCAATACCATTATTTATAATAAATCTATAAATCACTGCATTTTATTTGCCAATATCTATACCGTGAAATGATTAATAGACATATTTCTTAAATTTAATTATGGTGTATGACGATTTGCTTATACATTTTACGAGTTCTATATATTTTCATAGTTCCATAGGTTTCACCCATGGCTATTCATGTTTCACCCCGTTGGGGTTAATCAACCTCGAAGAGGTTAAATATGAATAGCCACCGATGAAATCGGTGGAACTATAATATTTGACTTATATCAAGGATATGCCATTGGAAAATTGGTATAAATATTTCTCTATTTCTCTATTTCTCTATTTCTCTATTTCTCTATTTCTCTATTTCTCTATTTCTCTATTTCTCTATTTCTAAAAACTTTCATTTTCAAACAGAAATATTAGGAATAGGTTTGGTAAGATGTAATCATTAATCATATCTTCATAAATTTTTGTATATTAATAATCACATTTAAGGATAAATTATGTTCACACAATTTTTACACAGAAGAATTTCTGCAATAAACGGTGGTAAAAAGTTATCACAGAAAGATAACAAAATAGCCCGGCTTAATAAGCAAGGTGCGTCTTACCTGCGGATTGGGGTATATCTGGCACGGTGGCTTGGTTGGGCTTTTCTTGCGAGTGCACCACTGTCCTACGCCACAACCGTTTTGGATGTCGGTGGGGAGAACAATGTTAACAACGCCCCCACCCTCGTTTGCACTTCTTTGACTTGTTACGCAAGCTCCGCCAGCATCCTTGTCGTTTCTCAAGACCGCGCTTTCGAAACCTACATGTCCCCCATATACATCGCCTTGCCTGATAGTGACCCGCCGCCTATTGCACAACACCACGCCTCATTTTACTCCTTTGCTAAACTCAATTCTGCAGTGAGCGTTAATCCCATTGTCGAATGTGACAATCCAGGCGCTGTAATTGATGTGCACATCTACAAAACCTCTGTACAACTGGATGATGGGACTTCATGTACCATCACTGTCACACCGCAAGCCAACGGGGACCCTTATGCCCATATCGTATATACCGGGACTCTAACGCGTGCTGGGAACGTCTACTCATTAACTAATGGAAACGTCTGTGGAACCCCGTATTCTGCTTGCGTAACTGATCAAACCATAACAATCACCGACCCGGGAGCGAAAACCTATACTAATGGCGGGATATTTACTATAACCGCAAGCAGTGATTCTGGTTTAACAGTGGTTTTGGGCAGTTCAACCACGGGAGTCTGTACTGTCAGTGGAACCACGGCCACAATACTAAGTGCTGGTACTTGCACTATAACTGCAAATCAAGCTGGGGACGCTACCTACGAACCAGCAACTGAAGTTACACAAGATGTTTCCATTGGTCAAGCTAATCAAACTATTACTAATTTTAACCCACCAGCCACAAAAACTTATGGTGATGCTACCTTTAATCTCACTGCAACTAGTGGAGCATCAACAAATGCGGTCGTCTTTGCGAGTACAACTTCTTTAGTTTGTACAGTAGCTACCAACACAGTAACAATTGTGG
>DAOUSL010000442.1 GCA_030627235.1 Thioploca sp. | reverse complement strand
CTACGCGAGAGATATATTGATTAACCTTACAAATAGTAGGGTTATTATATAAGGTATAATACAGCTTAGAGCTTAGCCCGGAGAACTTAGATGCCAACCCCTTATAAACAGATCCCAACCAATGCGAGGTTGTTTGGCGAGTACTTAGCTGGAGAAACCCGCGATATTACAGCTAATGACTTCACCCCAGAGGAACTCGCAGAGATTAGGAACAGGGTAGTGATGGCCAAGAAGCGTAATGCCGTAGAGGAAGCCGCCTCGAGGCAAGAGCTTAGATCTGCGCAGGATTACGCCAAGCTCCATGGAGCCAGCGGCGTATATGATGGCGGTACCCAGGAAGAGTATCTCAAGGAGCGGTCAGATAGGGTAGCCTCGTATGATAATACGAGAGGCAAGACCTCTGTTGGGTACAGCGAGAAGGGCGAGGATAGAGGGGTTATTGACACTATAAGGGATAGCTTCGGCTCCCCCGGATATAATGTAGATACGACCCTAGGCCAGTTCAACGCTTATGATACCCCCGATGGAGGGCTGAGAGTCGAGGATACATATAACTGGACAAAGCCAGAGATAAGCAACATGGACTTCGCGAAGCAGGCGGCCCAGAATATATTCAAGCCAGAGAAGCTAGGGAACCTTATAGCCCGGAAGTTCGCCCCTAACAATAGAGAGCGCAAAGCTAACTTTACGCTACCCATGAGGACTAAGTAGATGCCTAGCATACCAATACGAAAGAACTATTCTGTGAATTATAAGAGCCTCCCCAATGATGAGGCCCCGGATACCCAGGGGTGGCCACAAGGGGAGAGCCAGCTGAAGCTACGCCGCGGAGGGGATACGAAGCAGTTGCTCGGCGCAGTACGCACCCCGAATATTAGCCCTGCGTCCCAGCCTACGAAACTGCAGAATACGGTTGCTGATGTGCTGTATGAGGAGAACACTAGAGGGGTGTACATGCACGGAGGGGAGAAAGGCAACCCGTGGATGGACCAGCCTTTCATAGCTCCAGATGTGGAGCCAGACAGTAGCACACCTCTACACGAGAACATCCACGCTAATCAGGCTAGGCACGACGGTAATAGGCAGTGGATGCCTAGCGGCAAAGAAGCCAGCCGCCAGAAGGCCTATGACCATTACATAAAGAAGGCCAGAACTACGTTTGGAGAGAT
>DAOUSL010000354.1 GCA_030627235.1 Thioploca sp. | reverse complement strand
TGCTTTGTGCGGAGTCGCCCTATGAGACCGGACGTGTCAGGACAATTATAACCGTTTCGCTGAAAAATTGATTAGTTCACGGAATAAGGACGTTCCGGGGACATCATGAAATCTCTGCGAAACTCCTTTTGTATTTTAGCTCTAAACCACAATTGGCTAAAATTTTATTGATTTCTGATCGTCAATCTTTATCATACAGTACCAACAAACTATCTTTGTTAAGAATTTTTCCTTCTTCAGTGACAGCATATTAATTGTTTTCCAAGAGTGCAATTATCCGTGTTTGGAATCTTTATCTGTTTGACAAGCGTGCAGGTGGGATTCGAGGCTTAAGGGAAATTGGCCTTGTTTATAGTAGGTTTCACCTAATCCATGCCAAGCTCCGACTAAATTGGGGTTTTCATTAAGAGCTTGACGATAATGAGTGATTGCTTGGGTATATTGACCTTCTGTTTGTAAAATTTCGGCCAAATTATTATGGTTTTCAATATGGTTAGGGCAATTTCGTAAGGCTTTTTTGAGCAAAGACTTGGCAGCCGTATATTCTTTTTTTGTGTATAAACTATGGGCTTGATGATTCAAGTTGATAGCATTTATGCAGTCGTTATAAGCCATAACTGGTACATTAATGAGTAGAAGTATTAGTAAAATTATTTGGTATCGAATAAACATGATTAACCTTTTGTTAATATTATTAAATCAGACCAGACCTTCCAGGTTTTCAAAATCTGGAAGGTATAAATCTTAAAGAACCTTCACAAATCCAAAGTCTTTGAATCTGGTGGTAGTAAAAACGGTTCGCTAAACCTAGATATCAACCAGGTAGATTTTCTCATTGATAATGTTTGTAATATAGAATTTTTCGATTGGATAAACTACAGCAATATAAGCATTTGAATTTAATTAAGAATTACTTATAGTATAACTTATTGTTGAAAAACTTCAGTTTGTAAAATTGCCTTACATAGTCTGTCAATTACTGGAACTGATACGCTATTACCGATTAATTTCATCCATCTAGCTCTTGAATCAGGTAAAATAAAGTTTTTCGGAAATCCTTGTATTAAACAGGCTTCATCTTTTGTAATTTTACGATATTGCTTTTTTCTGTAGATTTTTTCAATAAACTGTCTTTTGTAAGAATCTTTATCTCTTGGTTTTATGCTTTGTAATGCAATGTAATCATTTGTATCACTCGCAACTAAGGTAGGAAAAATATCTGAACTCGGTAAAAATATTCTATTTACCCCAAACAACCCTGTACTAATTTTAGTATTTTTAAAATCATAACGAACTTCAATACATTTTATTATTTCTTTAGTTTTTAAGCTTTCTATTACTCGTGTTACTGAGATTTTTTTTAGTCTTATTTCTCTATTTGTTTTAAGTTCATCAATTATCAGTTTGTTATTACTAGATTTTTTTATACATATTTTTTCTTCAGCAGATAATTGATTATCATTATGTTTATTAATAGCAAATAAATATTCTTCTTCTTTAATGATTTCTAATTGGATTAATTCATTTAATTCTTCTTTAGTGATTAAGGGGTCAAGAGTTTGAAAATGCTCAAGTGAAAGTGGATTACCATCTAACTTGCCATAAGCACTCTTCCTTCGATTTCTTAGTAGAACATAACAAATATTTTTTTGTTTTGCAGTTGTATCAATAATATCCCATGAATGAATAGTCGTATGACCATTGCGGAGATCATTAAATAGAAAATAGTCATTAAAGCCATTTTTACTTGATAAACTCATAGAGTTAACAGAAATAAAGTTGCTAAACAAATCTCTTTGTAAGGGTTTTTCTGAAATATTAAAATCAGATATCTCAATATCTAAAATATCATTCAGT
>DAOUSL010000304.1 GCA_030627235.1 Thioploca sp. | reverse complement strand
GAGTAATTTCAAGCTCGGCTCAGATACCGCTAACAAGACAAATAATAAGTCAGTTGTCGCTACGGGATTATGCGCCCGTTATTATTAGGCGCAGTCTTAGTTGCGACAACTAACTTATTATTTGTCTTGTTAGCGGTATCTGAGCCGAGCTTGAAATTACTCGCCGTAGTGATCAGTGCGGATAATTTGAGCGGCGGGATAGCGACCTCCGTTTTTATTGCTTATTTATCAAGCTTAACCAATACGGCCTACACGGCAACACAATATGCCTTGTTTAGTTCATTAATGACGCTACCTGCTAAATTGCTCGGTGGGATGTCGGGAATTATTGTCGATAGCTATGGGTATGATATATTCTTTTTCTATGCGTCCTTTGTGGGTTTGCCGGCGATCGTGTTGGTTGTAATGTTAACTCGGTTACAGAATCAACAAGCAAGTTAGAGAAAAGTCTTTTAAAAATTAAAATATTAGCTACAATTGAAAGTAGATTATAAATTAAGTGAGGTAGGGTTATGAAAAAACTAATAAAATTAATGTTAATAGCATCTGTTGGGGTGGGGGCTACGGGCTGTAAGCCGCCTTCGGTAGATGGAGCGGCTACAGCAGATACAACAGGTACAACAGGTACAACAGGTACAACAGGTACAACAGATACAACACCTATATCGGGGGATCCTATTCTTGAAATAAAAGGTAGTGTTACTGAAGTTACTGACTTCTTAGGAGATATTGAAGCTGTAGGTCAAGTAGAAAATACTGGGGGAGGGGCGGATAATATTTGGGTAACATGTGATTTTTTCGATATAAATCAAAACCTAATTAGCACGCACTCTGCTCCAATTACTGGAAGTACGGTAGTCTTATCTGACGGGACAACAACAAGTAGCGCATTAAAAACAGGTGAAACAGGTACTTTTAGGGTAATTACAAGCACACCAGCAAATGATGTTAATAGTATTGATTGTAATAATTTTTCATTTGATTTATTAGAGGGCAATACTGGAACTGGTACGGTAACAGATACAACAGATACAACAACGCCGGGTGAGGAAGTGGATGGCGTAACAACAGTAACGGAAAATGGCATTACTACCACCATAACTATCAGTGATAATGGAAAAACTAAGGTAACGACTGTTACTGGAAGCTCTTCAATAACAGAAAATGGCGTCACGACAACTGTCACTTTTGATGGTAATGGAAATAAAAGTACCACTATTTCATTTGACCCTAAAACTACGTCAGTGACGGTTGATGGCGTCACTACGATCACTACGATTGAGGCTGATGGTAGCAGCAGCGTTAAAACTTCGGAGGTTTCTTCGGTCACAGTGGATGGGGTTACGACAACGACTATAATAGATGGTAATGGCGGAATATCTACGACTACTTCAGGCGTGACTATAGATATAATTAATGGGATTACAACTATTACTGGAGTAGATGCGGATGGTAATAATATATCATCGACTTCGGGTGTTATTTCTGAAACGGTGGATGGGATTACAACCACTACGACCTTTGATGCAAATGGTAATACAACAGTCGCTACTTCTGGTGAGTCTTCAGTAACAGAAGATGGCGTGACCACCACGATTACATTTGATGGTAATGGAAATAAAGTCACCAGTGTCAGTGCGGACCCTAAAACAACGTCGATAACAGTAGATGGTGTTACCACGACCACGACGGATGATGGCAATGGTAATGTCAGTATCGTGACGACGACCGACCCGAAAACCACAGCGGTTACGGTTGACGGTATCACCACGACCACGATAGATGATGGCAATGGTAATATCACCACCCTCACTTCAGGTAGATCGTCTATCACGCTTGATGGTGTGATTACGACGACCGAAATCACTGATGGAGGGGGGACAAAAGTTATAACAACGACTGAAGTAAATGGTACTACGACTGAGACAATTAACGGTGTTACCACGACCACTACGATTAGTGATGATGGAAAAACCAAGGTAACAGAAACTACAACAGGTGATAAAACGACTATCTCTACTGTTGATGGCGTGACCACAACGACGGAGATTAGTGACGGTGGTGATACAACAGTAGTAACCACGACGCAAGAAGAGAAAATCACAATTTCTACTATTAATGGCGTTACCACCACTACCACTGTTACTCTTAGTGCTGATGGTAATACGCATACAACTGTTATAGCAACGACTGGAGGCGATACGGTAACAACAGTAATTGAGGGGGGCGTGACAACCACAACAACCGTTAGTGCTGATGGCAATACAACAACGACTAGGGTTTCTGATAGCGTTACGTCTGTGACTGTGGATGGGGTGACAACCACCACAAGCATTAGCGCAGATGGAACTGTCACTGTTGTGACAACGGAAGTTTCTACCGGTGGAATTAATAACTTAGGTGATGCAAGTGGGGTCTGGAGAGGGACGTTTACACCGACTGATCAATCTACCTACGCGACAACATTTTATAAAGCAATGATTAAACCAGG
>DAOUSL010000097.1 GCA_030627235.1 Thioploca sp. | reverse complement strand
GAATTGATCTCACATTCGTTCGTTACTTCGTTGCCCGTTTAGTCAGAAGCACTCTTTCTTTTTCCAAAAAACTTTCTAATCATATTGGAGCTATTTGGATTTTCATTCATCATTATAATGCTAATATTATTTGATCTTTTTCACCACTACTTCCTTCAGGACTACCCTTGGATTATAGATAAAGTTAATACTTTAAAAAATAAGCTATTTTGATATTTAATAAAATTACATAATTAAATCAACAATATAAAATACTGACTTTATGTATATACTCTTAAGTTGGTAAAAACTTATAAAAAGTGTGTAATAAACTATATAAAAAGCAATTTAGAAATATCTGAAACCTTGAAGATTTATTTTCGTGGGAATGACAATTAATTATTAAAATAAATTTTACATTTTTAATATGTAAGTCCTATAATTATATACAATTATTAAACTAAAATGATAGAACACTATTATATGCGTATATTTAAGGAAAATATTATGTTAAAACAATTCTATTTTATATTTATAATAGCTTTATTATGGGGTTTTACTTCCGTAATTAAGGCTGAAACTGATTGTAATACTGTTCTTGGAATGCAAATAGAACAATGCGAAACTTTGTTACAACTTTACCAAACAACAAATGGTGAATCTTGGGTAAATAATGCTAATTGGGACGGTGAAAACCCAAATAATTTTGCATTAGTTACAACGGATAATACTGGTAATGTATTAGAATTAACACTTAATGATAATCGTCTTACTGGTTATTTACCTGATTTAAGCAAGCTAACTGACATAACCAAATTAACCTTACATAGCAATAGACTAGCTGGTGATGTACCGGACTTATCTAATTTAATTAATCTAACTAATGTTAATTTGCGTAATAATAAATTTAGTGGTTCAATTCCAGATTTTAGTGGTTTAGCTAAACTAGAAAAACTATCTTTATATCATAATCAGCTATGTGGTCAAATTCCGGATTTAACTGGATTAGATAATTTACAAGAGCTTGATCTTAGTTATAATAAATTAAGCGGTCCAGTCCCAAATTTTAGTACATTAACAAACCTACGGCTGTTAGGTATCAGTGGTAACACAAAATTATGTAGAATTGAAGGAGCTGACTATGGAAAAGTAGAATACGCCGTTTCTAGTCTACCAATATGTTCAGTTAATGATGAATATTTAACTTGTTCTGGAAGTAATATTAATTTAGCTAGTTCGGTTACTATAGTTGGTGATGGCAGGATTAATATGGAAAATATTGATGCTGAAACAGTAATATTAACAGCAACTCCAGCTAATAGTTTCAGATTTGATGGTTGGAATGAGATTTGTACTATTGTCGGAGAGAATTGCCAAATAGCAATAACAGATATTGATCAAGTAGTAGCAAATTTTTCACCTTTCATTGATTTAGATGAATATGGTAATGATACAACTATCAACATGGATGAATTAACTATTACTGTAATTGGTGAAGGTAATGTTGATATTAGTGGCTGTGATGATGGCTGTACAAAATTAGATAACGCAATTTTAACTGCTAATCCAGCGGATGGATTTGATTTTACTGATTGGAATCAATTTTGTACCGTTATTGATGATAATAGTTGTCAAGTTAAAATGCTTGATATTCAACAAGTAGTAGCTAATTTTTCTAAAATTATTCCTAACGTGGATGAATTAACTATTGCGGTAATTGGTGAGGGCAATGTTGATATTAGTGGTTGTGATAATGGTTGTACGAAAACAGATAATGTAATCTTAACTGCTAATGCAGCAGACGGATTTTATTTTACTGGTTGGAATCAATTTTGTACCGTTATTGATGATAATAGTTGTCAAGCTAAAATAGCTGATATTCCACAAGTTATAGCAAATTTTTCTGAAGTTATTCCTGATAATTTATATATGTTACAAGTAAATATTATTGGTAGTGGTAAAGTAACTGCAATAGGGATTAACTGTGGCACTGATTGTCAAGAACAGTATGTAGAAAATACACTAGTTACACTTAATGCTATCCCAGATGATAATTCTATATTTACTGGTTGGAGTGGAAATTGTTCTGGTATTATAAATACTTGTCAAGTAACAATTACAGAATCTAATAACATTAATGCTAATTTTGCGGCCAATAATATTGCAACATTCCCACTATCGATTAGTATTGGTGGTAATGGTTCAGGAGTAGTAGTTATTGATGGCTTGGAATGTAATTTACCATGTGTGCAAGAATATGCAAATAATACTGAAGTGTTATTAACAACTAGACCAGATAGTAATTCTAATTTTGTTAATTGGGCTGGGTCATGTTCTGGTTCTACAACCTTCTGTCAAGTTACCATGAACCAACCGCAGTCATTAGTAATTACTTTCAATCAATTACCACCAGTTCCAGTAGCAGATTTAGAATTTGTTGGTTTAAAAAATTTTTATCGAGTTGGAGAAATTGTTAAATTAGATTTGGTAGAACATATTGTAATTGATCCTATTTATCCAAGATTAGACTTATGGATAGGCATAGAAGACCCAACTGGCCTACGTTATTACATGACAGAATTACCATTAGAACCATTTGCCTTTAGTCCTCAACCATTTAGAAACGATATAATAAACTACGAATTAATAGATAAAGAGATTATTTATCCAGTATTATATTTTGAAGTGCCAGCAGGAATTGGAGGAGAATATCTATTTTTTGCTACTTTGACTGAAGCCAATACTGAACTTGATGATTTACTGTTTACCCAAAATTCAAATACAGCAATTGTTAACACTACCTTAGGCAATACTTTAAATCCTTCAGTATTACCAACTTCACCAAGTATATTAACTATGTTCATTGGCGAAGATTTAGAATTAATGATTGATTCCGCCACAACATTCGATGCAGTATTAAATTCATGCACTATATTGGACTCTTATATTGTGCAAACTTATGCAACTATATCAAACAATAATAATACTGTCAGCTGTTATTTACGAGCTTTGAATCCTGGTGATACTATTCTTACCACAACTGATAGATATGGTAAATCATCAAAAACATTAGTTACTGTGAAAGAAGTTAGATTATAATTACCATAGGTTTAGACATCATTCCTAAATAAGGATAAATGTAGGATGCAATGAACGAAGTGAATTGCATCAATCGTGTTAATGCGACTCGAAAGATGTAATTCGTAAACTCATTACATCCTACATAAAGTTCGTAATTAACTATTATAGCTTTGGTTAATTTAACATCATTAATTCAAACTTCGTACTCTTCCATTTCATTAAAATTCAAATAACGATAAATTTCATCAGTTTCTGGAGTTATTGCTTCAAAACATTGCATATATTCACTAACCGTAGGCATTTTACCAAGTTTAGCTCCAACTGCTGCTAATTCTGCTGAGGCCAAATAAACATTAGCTCCTTTACCTAAACGGTTAGGAAAATTACGAGTAGAGGTGGAAATAACCGTAGCATTTTCTTTAACTCGAGCTTGATTGCCCATACACAAAGAACAACCAGGCATCTCGGTTCTAGCTCCAGATTTACCAAAGGTTGAATATACACCTTCCTGCACTAATTGTTTTTCATCCATGCGAGTTGGTGGAGCTATCCATAATCGTACTGGAACTTCTTCAGTTAATATCTTACTAGCAGCACGATAATGACCAATATTTGTCATACAAGAGCCGATAAAAACTTCATCAATTTTCTCTACTGTAATTTGGGATAAAGGCTTAATATCATCTGGATCGTTAGGACATGCTAATAATGGTTCTTTGATCTCATTTAAATCTATCTCAATTATTTCAGCATATTCTGCGTCAGCATCTGCTTCTAATAAAACTGGATTAGCCAACCAAGTTTCCATTGCTGTAATTCGCCGTGCTATAGTATCTTTATCATTGTAATTATTGGCTATCATCCAACGCAATAAAGTAATGTTGGAAGTTAAATATTCAATGATTGGCTCTTTATCCAATTTAACCGTACAACCATTAGCTGAACGTTCTGCTGAAGCATCAGCAAATTCAAAAGCTTGTTCAACTTTTAACTTTGGTAAACCTTCGATTTCTAAAATTTTACCAGAGAAAACATTTTTTTTGCCAGCCTTATCGACAGTTAATAAACCTTGTTGAATTGCCACGTGAGGAATTGCATTGACTAAATCACGCAAAGTAATTCCTGGTTGTATTTTACCTTTAAATCGTACTAGAACTGATTCTGGCATGTCTAACGGCATAATACCTAATGCTGAAGCAAATGCAACTAAACCAGAACCTGCCGGAAAACTGATTCCAAGTGGAAATCTAGTATGCGAATCTCCCCCAGTACCAACCGTATCTGGTAAAATCATCCGATTTAGCCATGAGTGGATAATGCCGTCACCTGGACGTAATGAAACTCCACCACGTTGTCCAATAAAAGTTGGCAATTTATGTTGTAGTTGAATATCAATTGGTTTTGGATAAGCCGCAGTATGACAAAAACTTTGCATGACTAAATCAGCTGAAAAATGTAAACAGGCTAGTTCTTTTAATTCATCACGAGTCATAGCCCCAGTAGTATCCTGAGAACCTACAGTAGTAATTTTTGGTTCACAATAAGTACCAGGTCGAATTCCTTCTATATCGCAAGCTTTCCCAACCATTTTCTGGGCTAAAGTAAAACCTGTAGTATAAATTTTAGCTGGTTCAGGCTGAATAAATACAGTAGTTGGTTCTAAACCTAAAGTTTTACGAGCTTTATTAGTAAGAGTGCGACCAATGATTAATGGAATCCGACCTCCAGCTTGAATTTCATCGGCTAAAGTTGTTGGATAAAGTTTAAATGTACTGACTTCTTCGCCAGTTTGATTAACTATACGACCTTGATATGGATAAATGGTAATTATATCACCATGATTTATCTTACTAACATCACATTCTATCGGTAAAGCACCAGAATCTTCAGCAGTATTAAAAAAGATTGGAGCTATCTTGCCGCCTAAAATAACTCCGCCTTGACGTTTATTAGGAATAAAAGGAATATCAGCACCAATATGCCAAAGCAAGGAATTAATTGCTGATTTACGAGAGGAACCAGTACCAACTATATCTCCACAATAAGCAACCGGCTTGGGTAAATCTGCCAGAACTTCCAAAGCATTTGGCATCTTATTGATAAGCATAGCTTTAGCATGTAATGGGATATCCGGTCGACTCCAAGCTTCTGAGGCTGGGGATAAATCGTCAGTATTAGTTTCTCCATCTACTTTAAATATTGTGACAGTAATGGCTTCTGGTAATTTTGGTTTAGCAGTAAACCACTCAGCCTCAGCCCAAGAGTTTAAAATTTGAGTAGACCATTTGTCATTTCTAGCAACTATTTTCTCAAAAGCTTCAAAAATCAATAAGGTATGAGATAATGCTTTAGCAGCAACTAGGGCTAAATCTTCATTGTCTAGTAAATTAACTAAATATTGAAGATTATAGCCACCTCGCATTGTACCTAATAATTCAGTTGCATATTTGGAAGTTATTAAGGAACATTGTTTATTTCCTGTTGTCAATTCGGCCAGAAAATTTGCTTTTATTTGAGCAGCTTCATCGACTCCAGGTGGAATTCGATCTACTAATAAAGTTAATAGTTCCTTATCATCTGAATTTTCTATTAATTTTACTAAATCAGTTGTTTGTTGAGAATTTAATGGTAAAGGTGGTAAACTCTGATCTGCACGTTCTGTACAATGTTGTTTGTAATCGTTTAGCATTTCAATGCCTCGTAATTTTAATGGACTCCAAGATTTATCTTGAATAAACAAACTAAAGTTTGTACTCTGATATTAAATTTTTCTAAGAAAGAATGGAAATCATTATTTAGTAGGAACTAATCTATCTCCAAATGGAGTTCGTACTACCCTCATACCAGGTGGCACATCTTCGTCTTTAATCACTTTTCTTTTAAAATTCTTGTAAATCTCTTTACGTTTTGCTAATTTTTTGTCTCGTTTCCTATTTTTTTCCGCTGGTTTTTTAATAATTGGCCGTCTAGGTGCTTTTAATGCTTTACGTTGAGTCAAATTTAAAGCGGCGATTGTTATTCCATCACTTTTTTCGATACATTTAACTCCAAATTTATCTTTATCCTTTCTACAAGGAGCATTTATTGGATATTCTATTTGTACTGAACGAGCTTCTACATTTAACAGATAATAACTTTTATATTTTTCCGATTTTACATATTTAGCATCTATTTCTGTACGTTTATTATCTTTAAGATACTGAATAAACTCTTTTTTATTTGGAGCTATTAAAATCGCAGCCCGTTTATTTCCAATTATGCTAGTTCCTTTTAATGCAAAGTCTTTTTGGGGTAATAAATTTTTTGGTCTTTTGGTAATAGTTGGTTTAATAGAAGCTTTAGCTTTAAATGGAGTAGGGAGTTTATTAGAAGAACCTGTTACATAATTTCCTGACGGTTTAGAAGGTGGTTTTGGTGGTGGCTTTCCACGATCAGGATTAAACAAATCAAAAGCTTGCACGTTAATAACAAATAATATAGCAGTAGCAGTAATTATAATATTTCGCATATTTATATCTCCAAACAGAAACGGCACACCATATTATTCATGATGTGCCGATTTATTAAGTTTTAAAATTAAATTTTAAACTATAATTTCAAAATTTAAGGATTAATATTAAGTACTGTTGGTATAATACTAAATTTAATGGAACCATCATCTAAACGATAACCAACATATACTTTAATTGTACCAGCAACAATGCCTTCTTTAGGAAAATCTGCATTATACAATGGCATAGATACAGTAAGTGCATCTACTGTAATTGCATGACCTTCTTTATAAGCATTCAAGGTTGGAACTTGGCCATCCCATGTATCAAGAATTCCACCATTGAAGTCATAGAACAAAGTGCCTTGAAGTGGTAATGCTAAACTATATATTGCTGCTGCAATCAAATCAACATTTTCACCAATGTCAGCCTCATCAAAAGTAATATTAGCACCAAAGATCATATTAACAGGTAAGTCACCTATTATGGATATTGATCCTTCTTGTTTAATACTACTATTAGCAATTTGAACACCAGAAGTAAAGGAAGCATTTATAATTTCTGATGAAGTATCACCATTTGCATCAATTCCAGAAGCAGTATCATTACCTGCTGGTGGTAAAACAATACAGCCTTCATCATTATCCCAAAGATTACCATTTTCTTCACATTCTACTTGAGAATCATAATTAGTATCTTCTACTTGTTTCTTAACAGTAAATACTCTGGTTTCTTTTTCGCCTTCAAGATCGCCACTGTTATAGAATGTCAGGCTGAATTGACCTTCAGTTGCACCAGCATTAATGGCAAATACTTTGCTACTTGGAGGAGTGATACGAGCTTTACTTCTTTCAATAGGGTCAATCGGTGTAAAGTTAAGATTAGCATTATTATTTACTCCAACTTCACTTACTTCTTTACAAGTACCAATGAATATACCACCATCTGCATAGGCAGTGTCACCATCAAAAATACCACCAGCTTCTTTACATTTTATTTCTGGACGGTTTGCTACATCTTCCCAATAAATTTCTGTTATTTGAGGTGTAACTTTTGTTGCACCTTCAGTAAATCCACTAATATCAGAATTGATCTCAAATGTAACAAATGCTTCTGTAGCTCCAGAGAATGGACTACCAGTTTCATCTGTTAATTCTACTGTCATAGCTACAACACTATTTATAGGAAGTGTTGTATTTTCAATGTAAGATTTAATAGTAGCTTGAGTATGTGGTTTTGGTACAGTAGTCTTTACTGCTAAACCATCTACTCCTAAACCAGGTTTAGTAAAGGTAACTTGAATAGTGTCTTCACCAGCAAAAGCTCCATCACCATCAGTATCATAAACAACTTTAGCTACTTCACCTTGGCCAGTTGCTTCAACTCTACCTGGGATTCCATAACCTCTAGGAGGATGAGTAACTAAAGCAGCATTAGCAGAAGAAATTCTAAACGTACCAGTATCATCTTCTTCAAGTGGTTGTATACCAGTTACGCTGTTGCCATATTCATCAAACATTTTGAAAGAAGCTTCGTATAAGCTAGTTTCAAATTTTTCATCAACAGTGATTGGTCCAGGATTTACAGTATCACGTTTAGTACCATGAGCATTTTGTAATTCTACTTTAGTGGCAGCAGCAGGAAGAATCCCAGCTTCAGTTATGCCTCTTGCAGTCCGCATTGGGTCAGATTCTGCAACTGTAACTAGTACTTGACCAAAGTTACCGAGTTCATCACCAAGTAAGTAAGTACCTTTATCAGTAGCTGTTTTGAATAGAGCTTGAACATGATATGGGCTTTCGTTCTTACGATTAACAGTTAATTTTTCACCAGCATTGGTAGTGATAGTTACAGCACCTGGATCAGCAGGTTTACCAGTAATAGAATCAACTCTCATATTACCTTGACTATCAGTAATATAAACTACGAAAGCATCAAATTCAGCACCAGCTAATTGAGAAGTATTGAACTCTTTAATTCCAAGAGCAGCATCTTCTCCAACTGCACTAATTTCTAAAGCATCTGCAACAACATTAAGTATTAATGCTTCAGAAGGATTAATTCCGGTTAAAGCAACACCAGCACTATCAACTGCAGTTGCTGTTAAGGAAGTTGTTCCTATAATAACAATTTCATTTGCAGCATTACCAACTATTGAGTCAGTACCTGGACCTGTTTCATCAGTAGCAACTGTTTCAGCAGCACCATCAGGAACAGTCAAATTAAGAGCTGTATTACTGAATACACCATTAGCATCTTCGATACTAACTCTTATATCAGTACCACCATTATTGCTAGTTACGTTGCCATATTCATCAACAACAACTGCTTTAATTTTAGTTCCTTGAGAAACTTGTTTTCCACCTGGGAATGCACCACTAGTATCAACTTCTGCTTTAGCAACAACTGTTTTATCAGCACATAAAGCTAAACCACTAGGAATACCAGTGCCTTCTACCATAACAGTATCAGAATAGAATAAATCAACACTGTCACCGTCAAAAGATTGCCCTTCTAAATCGGCAAAAGTTGCTTCAATATAGTACGAACCAGCCTTCACTATTTTACTATCTATAGTAATATTAGCCAAACCTTTTTGCATTCTTGCTGTATATGAAATCGGTTCAGCAGCTTCTGGTTTTGGACATTGGTTCAACATCCCAGCTTTTTTACGCAAAGTAACTGTAACATCACCAACAGCAATAGGATTAATAGCTTCTACAAAAATCCTAGCACCTTCTTTACCGGCGGTCATAGCACCCATAATGCCATTAACATCCATTGGCATTGAAATGATATTTCCATCATCATCTTTTTCGGCACAAGATTCATTGATTCCACCCTGACCGATACAATCAGTTTTACCTCTAGTATCAGAAGTAGATGCGATAAAGGCAGTAATATCTAAGCCTAATGGGTTACTGGATGATGCTTGAATAACACTAACAGTTTTAATTGTTCTAGCTATTTCATTAAAAATAACACCACCTGAAGGATTAGCAGTTCTTTCTTGTAAGATTACTTCAATTGAATCGGTACCTTCAGTTTCAGCTTCATATTGTATATGAACTCTACCAGTACCTTGAGTTAATCTTACATATTTAACATTAGCAGCAAAGTTACCACCAGAAACTTCTTCACTAGCTTGCTCACCAGGATTGGTATCACCACCAATAACTTTACCTATTTCGCTACGGACAGTTGCTATAATAACAGCACCTTTTTGTTCACCAAAAAGATCAACTTCTCCAATATTATTTAACCCTAATAGGGATAAATTAATAATATCTCCGCCTCTAACCGTAGTTTTATCAAGGATAAACGCTCCATCCTTGGTAGAGGTTTCGGCCAAAATGCTACCACCAGCCAAAGCTAGTGCTATAGCTGAAGCTAATGCCGTTTTCTTAAAGTTCATTATAAAAAATCTCCAATATAAAGTTTAAACTTCAGTAATCTGTAAAATCTTCCACTGTGGCTAAAAAGATACACTTAAAGTACATCTGTGTCAATACTACAACATATGCCAAAGTTAAATTACAATGTGTGATTGATTACCAAATACTATTACTATTAAATATTACACATTGCTATTTCGTCGTCAAGTATTAAAATGATTTTTTTATTTTTTTACCATATAAAAAGTTCGATTTTATAAGCTTGATATATTAAATACAATTACTATTTATTATTATTAATAATTTTTATAGTGCTACAAAAGCGGGGAATAATTTGAGAAAAATTTTATATTTGGTTAAAAACACCTAAATTTTCTTACTTTATCCAAATTATTTTTCGAGTATGTAATGATGATTCATCGATAAAAACTAATGAAGCTGACAGTTCATAAAAACCTTCAGTCATATGACTAGATATAATACCATCCCCTAGTAAAGCCATTGAAGAACCATACAAAGGTAAAAATAAATCATTAGTTAATTGATACGGTTCAGCTAAAGGGATATTATAGGCTATTTTTTCAACGCTGTCATCACTATTCCAAATTTTAAATAAATTTAATCGTTTATTAGCAACTGGAAAATTGACTTGTAAATATAAATTAGCATTTTTATTGGTTAAATTTTGTAAAGATAAATCTAACTCTAAAACATCTCCTGACGCTAATACTCTAGTCACTACAGAGGATGAAAATTTCAAGTTATCATTTTTAGGCATTGCTTTAAGATGACCAAATCCAGATTGTTCATCAAAACCTAGAGTATTAATATCTTGGCAATTTATAAGTAAGTCAATAGCTAATTCATTAATATCTGGTTGTGAAGCTGCCATTAAGGCTAATACTCCACTAACTAAAGCCGCTGCTGCGGAAGTGCCATCATACCAATCAGCATAACCAGTTCCAGGTAAAGTTGTCCATAATCTAAAACCAGGAGCTAACATGGATAAATTACTTCCATAATTACTAGAATTCAAACGTTGGCCATTTTTATTAATAGCTCCAACTCCAATAACCCACGGTATATTAGCAGGATACGCTACTTTATCTCCAGAGTTACCAGCTGCTGCAACTATAATTTTATTTTTAGACCTAGCATATGATAAAGCATCTTGAATAATTTGAGAATAATCTGCTTCTAAGACTAAACTTAATGATAAAATTTGAGCTGAACTATCAGCAGCGGCTTTGATTGCAGCGGCTAAATCAGATTCAAGAAAATTATTAGCTCCAGATTTATTAATTTTGTAAGGGATTAATTTAGCTGCTGGTGCTACTCCACAACCACCAATTTTATTATTACAACTTGCGACTATTAATCCAGCCATTGCCGTACCATGCCCATTATCATCATAAGGTTCTTCTTTTTGTTCACCAAAATCATAACCTTGATCGAATAATATATTATTTTTTAAATCTGGATGATTTGGATCAACGCCACTGTCTAATAAAGCAATTGTAATCCCTTCACCTTGAGTTTGTTGCCATAAATCAAATACTCCAATTTCTTCTAAATGCCATTGCTTAGAATAGTTAGGATCGTTGGGAATAGATGGACTAGCTGCAAAATATCCTTGTCCATCAACTTGCCATTCAATATCTTGAGTTAATATATTTCTACGAGTGTTAGGAATATCTAAAACTAACCAAGGTAAAGGCCGTAAATCCCATATAAGATTAGTTTGAATTAATTGCTCAACATTGGTTGATTCTGATAAATGAATTAATACTCGTTCTGCCAGTAAATAATTGGAAAAACAGCATAAAATAATTAATATATTTATTCTAAGCATTTTTAACATATACAAACCTCAATTTAATTTCTAAAATCCAAAAAACTAATTATCGATATAGTAAATTATGTTATCATTATGCAATGACTGTATTTAATTTTTTGAAACGTTATTTTTTAGCAACTTATGCTGGTTTGTTTGGACCATTTAAAGCTGCTTACGAACACCGACATTTACTATTTTTATTAATTAAACGTGATATTACTACTAGAACTTCAGGAACTTTATTTGGAGATGCTTGGTTATTATTTCAGCCAGCATTGCAAATTGTAGGATTTTGGTTTTTACTAGATATTGTCCTCAAAATTAAATTTCCTGGTCGTGTACCTTTTGTTGATTATTTTTTAATCGGAATGTTACCTTGGTTGCTTATAGCAGATGTATTATCACGCAGTCTAACCGTATTAACTGAATTTGGTAGTTTATACCGAAGAGCCATATTTCCAATTATAATTTTACCATTTTTGCCATTACTATTATCAGTTATACTCTACATTACTGTGATGGTAATAACAGTCGGGGTATTACAAGGCCCTAGTGCTATACCTATGGCAATTTTAACCGTAATTTTGTTAGCTATCTGGTTACTACCTTTATGCTATTTGTTAGCGATTATATCTTTATTTTTAAAGGATATAGGTCAATTTTTTCCATTTTTAATTACCATTACTTTATATTTAACCCCAATTTTATATATGCCTTCACAAATGCCAGAACAAATGCAATGGGTATTAATTCTTAATCCAGCAGCTGATTTAATGGCACTGATTCATGCTGCGATTCAGGGTACGCCGTGGGATTATGGTAATGTTTTGCGACCTGTTGGATTATGGTTATTATTATTAGGCCCTGCTTGGGTGTTATTCCATAGAGCAGAACCTCATATCCGTGAAATGCTTTAAAAAACTATATAACTAAAAATAAGATTATAAATATTGGCAATATATGAATTCTATGAATTCTATGAATTATAAGGACTGAAAAACTTAAATGAATAATTGGGATTTTAATAAATTAACTAAATGGAACATACAGGTTTTAATCTTAACATTTATTGTTATTTTAACCTATGGTCATACTTTGGACGTACCATTTTATTTAGATGATTTTTCTTCAATTCGGGAAAATTATATTATTTATAATTGGCAAGGTACGTTAGCAGAATTATGGAACTTTTCAGCTTTACGAATAGTTGGTTATCTTAGTTTTGTATTGAATTATCAAGTACACCAATTTCAAGTATTTGGTTATCATATTGTTAATATTATTATTCATCTTTTGGCCGGTTTAGCAATATTAGGTTTACTACGTGGTTTAGTACGCAGTCCAACTCTCAGTAATATTTTATCAGATGAGGCTAAACGCTGGTTACCACTAATAGTTGTATTAATTTTTATATTACATCCCTTACAAATTCAGGCTGTTACTTACATAGTACAACGGTTAGCATCATTATCGGCGTTATTCTATCTTGCTACAATGGCTTGTTTTATTCAAGCTCGATTAAGTTCTAACAAAATATCTAAATTTAGTTGGGGATTTGCTTGTATTTTATTCATATTATTAGCATTTTTTACTAAACAGAATACTATAACCATACCAATAGCTTTATTATCTATTGAATTAATATTTTTTCAAACTTATCAAACACGAATACGTGGTATACAAATATTAGTTGGGCTTGGAATTGGATTTATTGGTTTTTGGTTAATGTTAGAAGAATATCCGGCATTCCAAAAAATATTATTTGAAAATATACCATTTTTACAAACAGTAGATGATTTAACTAGAGAGACTGATAATATTTCTCGGACTGCATATTTAGCTACCCAAATGTCAGTTTTATGGATTTATATTAGCCTATTTTTCTGGTCGGGAAGCTCTCATATCGATTATGATAATAAAATTTTAATAGTAAAAGGCTTTTTTTCTAGTAATGAAAATTATAGTTTTATAGCTAGATTAATGGATAGCGAGCCAATTTTTGCATTAATAGGCCATTTATTAATATTAGGATTAGCCATATATTGCTTACGTCGATTTGCACTGGTATCTTTTGCTATTTTGTTTTATTATTTAGCTCATTTAGTAGAATCTAGCATTTTACCGATTCGAGATGTTATATTTGAACATCGGACTTATTTACCAAATTTAGGTTTAGCCATTGTATGTGCTTGGCTATTAGTAGTACAATTACCACGTTGGTTAACAATTAAGAAAACTGTAACGATTACTGTTGTATTTTTAATATTTTTAAGTGCTACAACATGGTCACGTAATCAAATGTGGCGTAATCCAGTAGAATTATGGCAACATAATGTAGAGCAATCACCAAACAAACAACGTGGTTGGATTATACTAGGCAAGCATTTGATTCTAAAGGGTAAAAAAGAGAAGAAACAAGGTTTGATCGAACAAAGTATAGCAACTTTTAAGGCAAGTATTAAGGCTTTAAACAAAGCTATTATAGAAACTAGAAATCCAAATGGGACTAAATCAATCTCTGTAACTACTGAAACAGCTATTAATTTGGTAGTTGCTAATAAGTCCTTAGGCCAATATGATAAAGCCTTGCAATGGATTAATAATTCTCTATCTGCTAAGAGAAATTTACGACCTTTTAATCAAGCAAAATTTTTGGTAAATAAAGGTAATATTTATTTCGAATTAGGTCGTAAGTCTCCACCAAAATCTGGCCAATATTATAAAAAAGCTGAATCTGCTTATCGCCAAGCTTTACGGGTATATCCACAAAACTTGAAAGCTAGAATTAATCTAGCTAGTATTTTAGAAGTTTTAGGACAACCTGAAAAAGCGATTAAATTTTACCAACAAGTATTGGCTATTAATCCTAGTAATAGTTATGTAAAAAAGAATTTACAAAGATTACAGTTAAAACAATAACCTGAATATCAATCTGTATCCAAAGAGTTAAATATTATGAGAGAGTTGAATAAACTGTTTGAAAAAAATAAAGGTTGGGTCAAAAAGATAACCACGGAAGATCCAAATTTTTTTAGTGCGCTTGCTAAGGAGCAAAAACCAGAGTATTTATGGATAGGTTGTTCTGATAGTCGAGTAACACCGAATCAAATAGTCGATTTATTACCAGGAGAGATATTCGTTCATCGTAATATAGCTAACCTTGTTGTCCATACTGATTTAAATTGTTTGTCGGTGATGCAATATGCAGTTGAAGTATTACAAGTTAAGCATATCATTGTTTGTGGACATTATGGGTGTGGTGGGGTTAAAGCAGCTTTAGGTGCCCGTCAGTATGGTTTAATTGATATTTGGTTACGACATATTAAAGATATTCATCGTCGTTATATAATAGAAATGGATAGCTTACAAGATGAAGATGAAAAGTTCCGTTTTCTCTGTGAGAAGAATGTTATTGAGCAAGTTGCTAATGTATGTAATACCACAATCGTGCAGAATGCTTGGAAATCTGGTAGAAAATTAGTGATTCACGGTTGGATATATGATATTGAAGATGGAATGCTAAAGGATTTGGATGTTTGTATTAGTGGTCTGGAACAGGTTGAATCTACGTATAAAATGGCATAGTAAACTATCTGAATCAGAATTTACAGAATGAAAACCAATCACGCATTTTTTGATTTTATTCTGGAAATTCTTTAATTCTGATTCAGACTATTTAACATCTTCAAATAGTTTCATAGCTGATTTGCCTACTATTTTTGCCATTGTGTCGTGTTTGATGTCTAGAGAACGGCAGGTTTTGTACCAGAGTTCGTAGTTTATCCAAGATGAAAAAAATTGATTTATTTTACTTTCCAATGTTTTTAATGACAATAGAAAAATAGTAGCAATAAAACTAGTAAAAATAAAACCAAATGTTACCATTAACATAATAACAGTTAATACCAATACTTTTAATAATAATTTACTTCTTATATATTCCAAACCTTTTTGTTTAAAATATAGCCATATTTTTACAACTATAAATAATGTAATTTTATGGAATGAAAAACCTACTAAAAATTTAAGTAACTTATTGCTAAATATAAATTTATCTGCAATATTATTAGCCATATTTTCTGCAAAAAAGTCTAATATTTCTTTTTGTTTAAAAATATATTCTTTTTTAAACTTATCAAAAGATTCTATTTCTATAGTAATCATTATTATTTCTGGATTAAATATATGTTTTTTCTTTAATTTAAAAATATTAACAATAGATTCTACAATTTCGTTTTTTGTTTCTTTCCTAGTTGTCCAATCAGCAAAAACTTTAGCAACCAAAAATTCCATAGAAGATTTATGAGCAAACTTAAAAGTATTATCTTTGGTTAAATCTGTAACTAACAAACCACAAGTTCGTACATCATTTTCAATAGATTCTAAAGTAAGTTGTTTATTTGCTGCGGAAAAACCAAGACGGTGTTTTAATATTTGCGGATTATTAGTAGCAGATAACGAAACTTCATTAGGCATAGTGTCAATCAACTTGTGAATCACTTTACTTAATTCATTACTACTAATTTGATTCGGTAAATCATT
>DAOUSL010000133.1 GCA_030627235.1 Thioploca sp. | reverse complement strand
TACAAGTTTTGAAGGCTATCTAACATTATTTTTGTTAGTTATTCTTATTCTAGTATTTATTTTACTTTGCGTAACTTCAGTTTATAAAATTGAAGAAACTATTAGTATAATTATAATTGATTCTTATTTTAACATTTCAATAAATTCTGCTTCTGCAAGTATTATTATTGCTAAATTTCTGGCTTTTTCTAATTTACTACCAGCGTTTTCTCCAGCCACCAAAAAATCGGTTTTTTTAGAAATATTATTACTGACTTTAGCACCTAATTTTTGCAAACTAGATTTAGCTTCGTTACGACTCATTTGCAACAAAGTACCAGTTAATACAAAAGTTTTTCCAGCTAAAATTTGTTCATCTTGTAGAATATTAACAATTTCTGGCCAATTTATTCCAGCAATTTGTAATCTTTCAATTACATTAATATTATTAGTTTGTTGAAAAAAATTAACAATATTTTTAGCTGCAACTGGACCTATATCCATTATTTGCTGTAATTCATGTTCAGTAGCTTGGTTTAACTTATCTAAATTAGTAAATTTATTCGCTAAAATATTGGCAGTAGATTCCCCAACTTCACGAATTCCCAGTGCATATAAAAAACGAGCAAAAGTAGTGGTTTTACTTTTTTCTATAGCTAACAATACATTATCTGCTGATTTATCTCCCATTCTTTCTAACCCAGCTAATTGCTTATGAGTTAAACTATAAATGTCAGCTGGATTATTGATCAGATTATTGGTCACTAATTGTACTATTAATTGCTTACCTAAACCATCAATATCCATTGCTTGCCTAGAAACAAAATGTTGTAGAGCTTGCTGACGTTGAGCCGGACAAATCAGCCCTCCAGTACAACGAGCTACTGCTTCTTCTTTAACTCGTACCACATCAGAATTACAAGCAGGACATTGTTCTGGTAATATAAAAGATTGGCTATCAGAAGAACGTTTTTCAATTAATACTTTGACTATTTCTGGAATTACATCTCCAGCTCGACGTACTATAACTGTATCATTAATTCTAATATCTTTTCTGTCAATTTCATCTTGATTATGTAAAGTCGCATGAGAAACAGTCACTCCACCAACATTTACTGGGGCTAGTTTAGCTACTGGAGTAATTGCACCAGTACGTCCAACTTGTACTTCAATGTCTAATAACTTGGTTGACGCTTCTTGAGCTGGAAATTTATGAGCAATTGCCCAACGTGGAGCTTTTGAAATAAAACCTAATATTTCTTGTTGTTCTATATTGTTGACTTTGTAAACTACTCCATCAATTTCAAATGGTAAGGCATTGCGTTGAGATAAAATTTGCTGATAATATTGCAAACATCCGTTAATACCTGTTACCACTTGGTTTTGTTTGGCGATTGGCAAACCCCATTGTTGTAATTGTTGTAAAATTTCACTATGAGTATCAGGTAAATTAATTTCACTAACAGTACCAATTGCATAACTATAGAATGTTAAAGGTCTGGTTGCAGTTATATTAGAATCCAACTGACGTAAACTACCAGCTGCAGCATTACGTGGATTAGCAAAAGTTTTTGCATCTTTAGCTTCTTGTTGCTGATTTAACTTAATAAATCCAGCTTTTGGCATAAAAACCTCTCCCCTAACTTCTAATATTTCCGGGTATTTGCCTCGTAAACGTAATGGAATATTATTAATAGTTTTTACATTTTGAGTAACATTTTCACCACAATATCCATTACCACGAGTAGCTGCCGTTACCAATATCCCATTTTCATAACGTAAACTAACTGCTAAACCATCTAATTTAGGTTCTGCAACATATTCAATAATTGCCGCTGATAAATTTTCTTGTAATCGTTTCGCAAAATCATGCAATTCTTGCTCATCAAAAGCATTACTTAAAGACAGCATTGGTATAGTATGAGTGACTTCTGTAAATATACTTAATGGATCAGCCCCAACTCGTTGGGTAGGAGAATCTACCGTGATTAATTCCGGAGATTTTATCTCTAATTCAAGTAGTTCCTTCATTAATCCATCATATTCACTATCAGGAATTTTTGGATCATCAAGTATATAATAATGATAGTTATGTTCGTTAATGCTAACTCGGAGTTGTTGAATTTTTTTAGGAATTGACATTTGCTTCCTTATTCCAGGCTTTTCGTTTTTTATAAATATTTGACTTACTTATTCCTAACAATTCGGCTGCTTTAACTACATTCCCACAAATATTGATTGCTTTCATAATCATTTCTTTTTCTATTTCATGTAATGGACGAATACTATCTTCAACAGTATCTGGAGAAATTGGTTCTAAATCATTATTTGGTTGCTCTATAACAGTAAATTCTTCAGTTTTATTCGTTGGATTATAGAATAACTCACTTTCAAGTTTAGCCAATAAAATTTCTGAAGTAACTATCGTGCCTTCGTTTAATAATACTATATTGTGAATAACATTTTTTAATTGTCTGATATTGCCAGGCCACTCATATTCGGTAAGAATTTGCTTGGCTTTTGGAGTAAAATCTTTGAACTTTTTTTGTTCAATATTAGAGTATTTTTTCAAAAAAGTTTTAGCTAAAAATTGTACATCTTCATCACGTTCATGTAATGGAGGTAATTTAATAGTTATGGTGTTTAAACGACAATATAAATCATACCGAAAGCAATCATTGTTAATTTCGATTTGCGGATTACGATTTGTTGCACAAATTATCCGTATATCAACTTTTTCTTCATAATTACTACCAACTTTATGAAATGTACTTTGTTGTAAAAAACGCAGTAACTTACGTTGCAAATCTAAATCTAATTCACCAATTTCATCTAAAAATAAGGTACCACCATCCGCTAATGATACTGCTCCTTCTCTATTTTTTTCAGCTCCTGTAAATGCTCCTTGAACATGTCCAAATAACTCACTTTCCATTAAATCTCGTACAATTGAAGCACAGTTGAGAACAATAAATGGTTTATCCCAACGTTGGCTAGTTTTATGAATTTCTTGAGCACATAACTCTTTACCAGTTCCAGTTTCTCCAGTAATAAAAACTGATGCTTTACTTTTTGCTACTCTTTCAATAGTTTGATAAACATCTTGCATTGATGATGAATTACCAATAAAGTTTTGAGTTTTAGGTGGGATAAAACAGCTACGAGAATGGTGTATTTTTATAACTTGACGTAATGTTGTAACCAATCTATTAGCTAGAAATGGTTTTTTAATAAAATCAAATACTCCATTACGCATTGTATCAACTACAACATCAATAGAATCTTCAGCAGTAATAACAATTAAAATACAATCCAAATGATTTTTCTTAACATGTTTGACGATATCTATGCCATTCATATCAGGAAGACCTAAATCAATTAGGAGTATTTGTGGAACTATTTCTTGTAGGTATTTTAAAGCATCTTGTCCAGTATCAACATGGATTAAGTTTATTGGTTCATTTTTTAAATAAAAGTTGTATAATCTAGCTGTTCTAATGTCATCTTCAACAAGTAAAATATTAGATTGTCTGTTTGCTTTCATACTGGCTCTCGACTTATTTTAAAACCAAAGTTCTAAATTACATATTTGTAAGAATATGATATAACTTTAATTCTATGATTCAAGATTAATTTAAAGTTTTTTATATATTTTCATAAATAATCATTATATTAAGTTAAATAATTTTTATTGATATTTTTGCGTATGGATATAATTTGTTTTTTAATTATTAAATGCAGTATTTTCAAATATTTGGCTAGTGATTTGTTTAGTAAATTTATTAACTACTGACTATTTAAGTCTTATATTATTATATAGCAAATATAAAAAGTATACAGTAAATATAAATTTTTTAATACTTGCAATAAAATAAGAAATAGTATAAATAAACATGTATATATTTAGAATATAATTATTCTAGCTAGATTTAATTCGAGGATAACAAGATATTAATTGAATGATCAACATAATTAAAATATTTTTAATATTCAGATAATTTTTTATTATTTTATAATACTCCTATCAATAAAACCATTCAAAACAACACACCTTGATAACTAAAAATATACCACCACTAGACCTCACTACATGAATTAAAAATGAATTATTAAACTTAATCTAAGGAATTTTAATGTCAAATCCTGATTTTACCCTGGTTCGCAAAGTCCATATTCCCAATTTAAACCTTGAAGTTGAAGAATATTTCCATTCTGCTACTGGAGCAAAACATTTACATCTAGTTGCTGATGATAACAATAATGTCTTTTTAGTAGCATTCTTAACTGTACCGCAAGATTCTACTGGAGTAGCTCATATTCTCGAACATACCAGCCTGTGTGGTAGCAAAAAATATCCAGTTAGAGACCCATTTTTTTGGATGACACGGCGTTCTTTGAATACTTTTATGAATGCTTTTACTAGTAATGATTGGACTGCTTATCCATTCGCTAGTCAAAATAAGAAAGACTTTGATAACCTGTTACAAGTATATCTGGATGCTACATTTTTTCCAAATTTGAATGAATTGGATTTTGCTCAAGAAGGCCATCGGGTTGAATTTAGTACTCCTAATGATTCTACTTCCGAATTAGAATTTAAGGGAATAGTATTTAATGAAATGAAAGGAGCATTAAGTTCACCAACTAGCTTATTATGGAATGAGTTGTATTCTAATCTCTTTCCAACTACTACTTATCATCACAACAGTGGTGGTGATCCTAAAGAAATAACAAATTTAACTCATGAACAGCTGAAAACTTTCCATGCTAACCATTACCATCCGTCCAACGCAATTTTTATGACTTATGGTGATCGTCCAGCTGCTGAACATCAAGAAAAATTTCAACAAAACGTATTACAACATTTTCAAAAAATGGAATTGAATTTACAGATTCCAGACGAAAAGCGTTATGACTCTCCACAGCATATAAAAGCTTACTATCCAGTTGATAAAAGAGAAAATAAATTACGCAAAACCCATATTGTATTAGCTTGGTTGTTGGGTAACACGAATGATATTCAGCATGTGATGAATGTCAATTTATTGGCTGGTATTTTGTTGGATAATAGTGCTTCACCATTACGTTATGCCTTGGAAACTACTGATTTAGGCACTTCTCCTTCTCCATTATGTGGTTTTGATGATAGCATTCGGGAAGGAATTTTCATGTGTGGTTTAGAAGGTTCTGATCCAGAAAAAGTTGATGAAGTGGAAGCATTAATTTTGCAGGTATTGAATAATATTGTTGATAAACCAGTTCCAGAAGAACAAATTGAATCTGTCTTGCATCAAATTGAATTAAGCCAACGAGAAATTACTGGTGATAGATTTCCATATGGATTAAACTTATTAGTAAATTCATTAACCCCAATGTTACATGGTGGCGATCCAATAGCTGTATTAGATATTGAACCAGCACTAGCTACATTAAGAGAAGATTGTAAAAATCCTAACTTTATTTCCGACCTGATTAAAGAATTATTATTAGGCAATGGGCATAGAGTACGATTAGTTATGATACCAGATGGTGAATTAGCGGCTAAACAACTTGCTGAAGAAAAAGCCAAACTGGTTGCTATGCAGGAAGCCTTAACTGAAGCAGATAAGACCAAAATTATTGAACAGACAGCAGCTTTGGAAGCTCGTCAACATCAGAAAGAAGACCCAGAATTATTGCCTAAAGTAGGTTTGGAAGATATAGCAGATGATCTGAAAATTCCAGCAGGAAGTTCTAAACCAATCAATGATTTACCAACTACTTGGTTTGCTCGCGGCACTAATGGTATGGTCTATCAAACTTTGGTGATTGACTTACCAGATTTAGAACCAGAATTATTAGATGTATTGCCATTATTTTGTGATTGCATGACTGAATTTGGTTGTGGGGAACAGGATTATCAAGCTATAGCCAAACGACAATCTTCGGTAACTGGTGGTATTTATGCTCGTTCTTCTTTGCGAGGCAGTGTAAATGATGCTCAGAAAGTACGTGGTATGTTCACTCTATCAGCAAAAGCATTAGTCCGTAACCAAGCTAAACAAGCTGAGTTATTACGAGATACTTGGGAGCAAGTTAAGTTTGATGAATTATCTCGTTTACGGGAGTTAATATCTCAAATTAGAGCTGCCAGTGATAGTAATGTTACTGCAAGAGGCCATAATTTGGTAATGTCAGCTTGTTGTAGTGGTATCAGTCCAGCTGGAGAATTTAATCATCGTTGGCATGGTTTAGTTGGTTTACAAAGTCTTAGAAAGTTAGATGATAGCTTAGATGATGAAAATAATCTAGCTGAATTAGCTACTAAAATGGCAAAAATTCATAGTAAATTGCTTAAAGCTCCTCGAGAATTATTAGTGATAAGTGAGCAAGAGCATCAAGCTATTATTGCGGAAGATTTTGCTAAATTAAATTGGGATAGTAAACCACAATCAGTTGAGTTGTTTAAGCCAGAAGCAAGTAAGAAAAGGATTAAACAGGTTTGGACTACTAATACCCAAGTAAATTTCTGTGCTAAAGCTTACACAGCAGTTCCAATTGGTCATGATGATGCCCCAGCTTTAGTAGTATTAGCTAACTTTTTACGCAATGGATATTTACATCGAGTTCTGCGTGAACAAGGTGGTGCGTATGGTGGTGGAGCTGATTATAATGGCGATATTGGAGCTTTCCGGTTTTATTCATATCGTGATCCTAGAATTATTGAAACTATGGAAGATTTTGATAATTCCTTGGATTGGTTGCAAAAAAATGATCATGAAGCTCGTACTTTGGAAGAAGCTGTTATAGGTGTGATCAGTCAAATTGATAAACCTGGTTCTCCAGCTGGTGAAGCTATCACTAGTTTCTTCAGCAATTTACATGGTAGAACTCCAGAATGGCGACGGGAATTCCGCCAACGGATAACCAAAGTTACTATAAATGATTTAAAACAAGTTGCTACAACTTACTTACAACCAAAATCAGCAAATGTAGCCGTGTTGACTAGTCCAGAAAAATTATCCAGCGTATCTAGTTTAAGATTGATACATAAAATATTGTAATATGTTTTAACCATTTAGTTCCATAGGTTTTATGGTTATTCATATTTTACCCAGTTGGGGTTATGGGTTAGTGTTCCTATCCCGAAGGGATTTAATGTGAATAGCCACCGATGAAATCGGTGGAACTGCGTTGTGGGACGAAAAGCGTCTCTGAATACGTTCCAACGAAGAGTTAATATTTATCCTTGCCAATCATAGTTACAGTAGATCAATGTGAAAAATGGTATATTATATAGTCTTGATCGCCGACCTTTGATGGGAGAAGAAAAGTGTTAGCTAAAAAATTATGAATGAGTTGAACCTAGAGCCAAATGAATTCAAATATATTTATCGGATATTTAGTCAAGATTACTTTGAAGCAAGCCTTGTTAATAAAGAACTGACTTTAGTTGCCCCCTCTCTTTGGGAAGATCCGTATGAAAATGTATTTTTCAAATATTTTGATTCTCATCAACGAAGAGAAAACGAAACTGGTAGATGGCATGGGGAAAATCTATTTGGGCAATGTTGGAGTAGTCTTGAAGAATCTGATGCAATGTGGAGAATTTATTCTCAAGATTTAAAAGGAGTGAAAGTAAAAATAGATCGGACTATGCTAAGACCAATATTTTATAATCATTTTGATATTTACTTAATGAGAGATTGCTTCATTGGTAAAGTGAAGTATTTAACAGAACAAGAAATTCTTGAAGTTATTAAAAGTGATAATTTTCAAAATAGCAATAGCATGAATGATACAGGTCATACTAGGGCTTTTGGGCTTCTCTTTAAGCGCAACGAATTTTCACATGAAAAAGAGATACGGATTATTTGTGATGTTCAAGAGCCTATTCATGCTACTAAAAAAAATATATTGAACATCGCCATAGAACCAAATAGTTTATTTAGTGAAATTGTCTTAGATCCAAGACTCCCCATAGAACAATTTGAATTAAAAAAAGAAATATATCAAAAGCTTGGTTTTATGGGTAGCATAAAAAAATCAAATTTATACAATTTCTCAATCTAAAATTAATTGTATTAAGATAATTATCATTTTTAGACTAAGAAAAATACTGTCACAAAAATAACAACTATTATTTAAATAATGACGAAGCAGAGCTTCTTGACGTAGACGTTAGGAACAATTTTAAATATCGAAATATCGTTCCCAAACTCCAGTCTTTCTCCTTCTTATCTCTAATTATTCCATTGAAAAATGCTATAAATAGCTTTAGCTATTCTTTGAAACTTTCTACTTTATAAATAGTTGTTCATTTTAGCGTTTATATTTCTTTGCGTAATTTTAGTTATTAGTGCTAATATATTATCAATAGCCATTATAAATATAAATAAGATGATTCCATTACTCGTTCCAGATTTACCTACTACAGAAGAATTAATACCTTGGTTGAAATGTATTGATAACAACAAATGGTATAGTAATTTTGGTCCATTAGTACAAAAATTTGAGTCAGAATTAACTGATTTATTGGGTTCTAATGTAACCACCGTGAATTCTGGAACTAGTGCTTTAGAATTATCCTTACTTGCTCTTGAGCTTCCAATTGGTTCTAAAGTGCTATTGCCAGCTTTCACATTTCCAGCCACAGTTACAGCTGTAAAATATATCGGTTTACAACCAATTTTTACCGATATTGATCCAAATACATGGTTACTAACTCCAAATATTGCTCGACAAATACTAGATAAGCTAACTTATGATGTTGTGATACCAGTAACGACTTTTGGTCATCCGCAACCAACAGATGAATGGGATAAATTTAGCAATGCTACTGGTGTTAAAGTTTTAATAGATGCAGCTTCATCATTTGGTAATCAACCTATTGGAAAACATTGCATTGTAATATTTAGTCTGCATGCTACTAAAGCTTTTGGAATTGGTGAAGGCGGTTTGGTAGTAAGCAATTCCGCCGATTTTATTCGACAAGTTAGAGCATTAAGTAATTTTGGATTTGAAAATGGTACTATAGTGAAATCTGGCAGCAATGCTAAATTAAGTGAATATCATGCTGCTGTTGGTTTGGCACAATTAAAACGGTGGAATAGAATAACCCAAAAACGGGGATTAATCTGGAGCATATATCAAAAATACTTAGCTAAAACTAGTTTACAAAGTATGCCAGAAAATCATGTACCAGCTATTTTATCTGTTAAAATTCAAGATGATATACCTATATTGGCTAATAAATATATTAAAACTCGACGTTGGTATTATCCACCATTGTATAAACATCCAGCCTTTATAGATATCGTAAAAATTTCTCCTCAAGAAGATGATTATTTACCAATAACTGAAAATTTATCTTTGTTAGGTTTGCCATTTCACACTTCACTTACCAAAGCTGAAATTATCTATATTTGTAATAACTTGGAATCTGATGGTACATAAAATTATTCTAAGCTAGTAAATTTAACTGATTCAATATAATTCATTATTTATAACAACTTAAATATAATATGGAAACAAAGAAAAGTATAAGTGTAAAACAAATAGAACTACTTGTATATCAACAAAATATTGATGAAGCTAGTTCTGCTATTGTGAAATTATTAGAAATAGCTGAATTAAAAGGTGGTTTACAATTAGAAGATAAAGAAGATTTTTTAAATAAATATACCTGTTTAGCTAGTGCATTTACTGCTTTTTTTGCTAATCCAAAAGTATTATTATCTCCAGAAGGTTTTCAAACATTTATTAGATATAAGAAGCATATATTAGGAATATTTGAGCTTAGTGGTTTTGGAGGAACAGATCATTTGTTAAGTTTAGTTTCCACTCAAGATGAAGGAACTAAATTTTCTATCAAAGGTGAACAACAACTAATGAAGTTTCTGTTGCTGTATTCATTATATTCAGAAATAGATATAGATTTTGCTAATTTATTACAGAAAGCTCCAAAATTAGTGTTACCAGCTTATATTAGTTTAGTTGGAGAAGAGGGTGTATTAACGAATTCAGCAACTGAAAGACGTGATAAGTTATTGCAGATGGGGACTTTATTAGAAAATGCTCCTTTAAATAACGCTAGTATATTGACTCGTTTATCTAATTTATGGATGTTTTGTAGTTATACAGAACTTAAAACTAAACATGATATAAAATATCACCTTAATATTAATTTACAAAAATTTATAAAGCAGAGCGGAATAACTGCTCCATCTTTACCATTTCCTAGAAAGATAAAAAAACGCCCAGTAATCATAATACCGTCAGAACGTTTTACTTCAAATCATGCTATGTATCGTTGTTATGCACCATCTATTCAACAATTACGAGAAAAATTTGAATTGGTATGTATTGCAGAAGACAAAACTGTAGATGAAAACAGTAAACAATTGTTCGATAAAGTTATTGAGTTTGATTTAAAAGACACAGTAATGAAGAAATTAATTGGGAAAATTATCAAGCTTAAACCTGATATGATTTATTTCCCCAGTTTAGGTATGTCGCAATGGACATTATTATTAGCTAATTTGCGGCTTGCTCCAATTCAATTTATGACACTAGGTCATCCAGCTACTAGCAGATCAAAATTTATTGACTATGTTTTAATGCGTGAGATTATTTTCTCCACTAAAGAAGATTGTTTCAGTGAGAAAGTTGTACTATTAGACACAGAATCTGTTATGCACATTCCACCACACAAAAGTATTAAAATACCACCGAATATTCGGAAAAATCCAGAAGTTATAAAGCTTGCTATCACTAGTACTGTTTTAAAGCTCAATGCAAGTTTTATGGCTGTTTGTAAAGAAATTCTTGACAGTAGTACCAAACCAATAGAATTTAATTTTTTTCCATCTGAACAAGGCATGTCTTATCAAAAAATAGTCCAGAGAATTCATAACTGGCTACCAAATGCTAAAGTTTATCCAACCGCTACATATAATGATTATATTACTATTTTAAATGATTGTGATATTCATTTGAGTCCTTTCCCATTTGGAGGTTCTAATAGTAATATTGATTCCATGCAACAAGGTATTCCTATCGTTGCTTTGGAAGGAAATGAACCACATTCAAGAACTGATGCAGTATTTTTAACATTAAGCAATTTACCTAGTTGGTTATTGACTCAAAGTAAAGAAGAATATGTAACAGCAGCCTTGCGTTTAATTCATAATGAAAATGAACGAATAGCTATTAGTGAAAAATTGCTTGCTCAAGATTTAGAAAATATATTTCGAGATCATGAGTTTATCAATCATGAAGCAACTTTTGGTAAAACTATAGATTGGTTATACAATAATCACGAAGCTTTGCAGCAAGATGGCAGAAAAGTTTGGACTGTAGAGGAACAAGGTAAAATTAACTGCCAAGTAGCTTTATAATCTATAGATTTTCAGATAAATAATTTTGTTGTAGAGACAAGGCATGCCTTGTCTCTACGCATGGATTTATGAAATTTAATATATTAATAATTTTTTAGTTTGGTAAAATAAATCATTAGACATTATTCTAAAATAAGAATATATAAATGTAGGATGTAATGAACGAAGTGAATTGCATCAAGATGTAATTCGTAAACTCATTACATCCTACACGAAGCAATTAACTAATTTGGTAGTCCTAAAGAAAGTAGTGGTGCATAAAATCAAATAATATTAGCATTATCATGATGGATAAAAGAATCCCTACCCAAATATGATTTGAAAGTTTTTTAGAGAAAGAGAGTGTGCTTCTGACAAGGCGTGCAACGAAGTAACGAACGAATGTGAGATCAATTCGTTGTGTCATGGTGCAATTAAAGCGTTCAATACAGTTTGTAAGACCAGTCCCTTTAGCAACAGATTTATGACTTTGGAAAAATTATATCATATGCTTTCCAAAAATCTGTAAATGAAACAGCACATTGTCGATATACAGAAGGTAATGAATCCCATAATCCTTGAGCTCCTTTTGTATCTCGACTGCTAATGTATAGAATCCCTACCCACATTGGGCGTATAAGGCCACGCCACTTCGTTGCATCACATTGGATGATAATTTTACCTTTAGCGGTAACATCAATAACTTTTGGAACAGAATCATATTTGACATTCACATAATTTTGCAGGCAACGCTCACTAACACCAACAACTCTCGAAATTCCTGCTAATGGTATTTTTTCT
>DAOUSL010000157.1 GCA_030627235.1 Thioploca sp. | reverse complement strand
ATAATCCGCTTCCACCACAAGATAACTCCAGAACAACTATTCAACGGAATCCTAAAAGCCAAAATGGGTAAAACAATAAAACTCTATGATATTGAACCTATTAACCATAAAATTGGTTCATTAAATTTATAACGATATGGTGCATCCTACGCACCTTCCCTACCTTGACACAAATCCACAACCAAGAATATATTATTTTTATATCTTAGATTTTATTTATACACCATATGGTATATAATGTAATTTTTTAGGAATAATATAAAATGCCGAAAGTACAAACGAGTTTACGCCTTGATGCAATTAAGTTTAAGGAAGCTAAAGAAATACTTAATGAACTTGGTATGAATTTTACTGAAGCTGTAAATATCTTTACTAATATGATTGTTGCTCAACAAGGACTTCCATTTAAAGTAAATTTACCGAATAAAGAAACAAAACAGGCATTAAATGATATTCGTGCAAATAAAAATACTCAAGAAACTACCTTAGACGAACTAGAATTTGATGAAAAAACTTAATAGACCCAAATACTTTATTTTATGATAATTAGATATCAATATTTCGATTTTTTAAAACCTTTTTTAATTGATAATTATACTTTATGCAAAATAACGATTGTGGGTTGAACTGAAGTCCAATTTTTAAAATATCTCTGTTTCTATTATATCAATCAGATTTGCATCTATATTTCTTTTAAGTTTCATATAGTTTACTAACTAAACTTAAAAACTATTAATAGTTTCCTTAACTAAACTAGGACCACGATAAATTAACCCTGTATAAATTTGAATTAAACTAGCACCTGCAAGCCGTTTTTCTTGGGCATCTAAAGCACTCATTACCCCACCAGCAGCAATAATTGGGATTTTATCTTGTAATTTTGTATACAAATGCTTTATTGTATCAGTGGATGAATCAGACAATGGAGCTCCACTTAATCCTCCAATTTCATTAGTATGACCTACATTTTTCAAACCTTGACGAGAAGTGGTAGTATTAGTAGCAATTATACCATCTATGTCATAACTTAATAATATATCAGTCATTTTATCTAATTCAGATATAGTCATATCAGGAGCAATTTTTATCACTATTGGTACATATTTACCATATTGTTCGGTAAGCTGTTGTTGAGACTGTTTTAATGCACTTAGCAATTTATCCAATTCTTCATCATGTTGTAACTTACGCAAGTCTGGAGTATTTGGCGAAGAAATATTAATTGCAATATAATCAGCATGAGGATAAACTTTATGTAGACAAAATAAATAATCATCTACAGCATTTTCTAGTGGAGTATCAGAATTTTTACCAATATTTACCCCTAAAATACCAGCAAAATTAGTTTTTTGAATATTCGTGATTAAATTATCAACCCCTTTATTATTAAATCCCATACGATTAATAATAGCTTGGTTTTTTGGTAAGCGAAATAAACGTGGAGAAGCATTACCAGTTTGAGGACGTGGTGTTACCGTACCAACTTCAATAAATCCAAAACCTAAAGTTGCTAAACAATCGATATATTCTCCATCTTTATCCATACCGGCTGCTAACCCAACTGGATTTAGGAAATTTAAACCCATTATAGTACATGGTGCATATGGAATATTACGGAAAAATAGCTTGGATAATCCGAGTCGATATAATATATTAAGGTTTTGTAAAGTAACCTTATGAGCTAGTTCTGGTGGTAAAGTAAATAATATTGGACGAAGCAGTGAATAAAACATGGTATATTAATTGTAGGAAAATCCTAGTTAAAAACTTAGGATATAGATGGAGTGATTTATGCCGAGGAAAGGACTTGAACCTTCACGAAGTTACCCTCACTAGCACCTGAAGCTAGCGCGTCTACCAATTCCGCCACCTCGGCGATATATAGTATTTTATACAAAGAGAACTAAATAGTCAATGAAGAAACCAAAAAAAAATTTGAATGATCCTCATGCAGAACGTGAGGCGAAAAATTACACTAATCCAGTTCCTAGTCGTGAGTTTATAATCCAACATCTAACCGATATTGGTAAACCAATGACATTAAGACAGATCATAAAGATACTTGACTTAAAAAAAGATCATGAAGCTGAGGGTTTACGCCGTCGTTTAAGAGCAATGGAACGTGATGGTCAATTAATTCGTAATCGACGTAATGGTTATGGTTTAGTTAAAAAAATGGATTTAGTACGAGGTCGTATAATTGCCCATCCAGATGGGTATGGATTTTTAGTTTCTGATGAAGGTGGTAATGATTTATTTTTATCAGAACGAGAAATGCGAACTTTAATGCACGGTGACCGAGCTTTAGTAAATATTACTGGAATTGATCGTAAAGGAAGACGAGAAGGTGCATTAGTTGAAGTTTTGGAACGTAATACTGAAGAAATTGTAGGACGTTTTTTCCATAAACGTGGTCAGAATGTAGCATTTGTTGAACCAAATAATCGTCGTCTTAATAAGAATGTTCTAATCGAGAAGCGTAAACAACAAGGTAAGGCTAAAGATGGTCAGATAGTAGTGGTACGTTTACTGACTCCTCCTACCAAATATAATCCTCCTTTTGGGGAAGTTATTGAAGTTATCGGTGATCATTTAGCTCCAGGTATGGAAATTGACGTAGCTATTCGTTCGCATGAACTGCCACATAAATGGTCACCAGAGGTAATAGCAGAAACTAAGAAATTTAGCCGTACTATATCCAAAAAGTTATATGAAGATCGAGAGGATATGCGGGATATTCCGTTTGTAACGATTGATGGAGAAGATGCTAAAGATTTTGATGATGCGGTGTATTGTGAACCTAGAGGCAAAGGTTGGTTATTACGAGTGGCAATTGCCGATGTCTCATCTTATGTGAAAGTAAATAGTGAATTAGATTTGGAAGCTCAAAACCGTGGAAATTCAGTTTATTTTCCTAATCAAGTAATTCCGATGTTGCCAGAAATATTATCTAATCAACTTTGTTCTTTAAAACCGAAAGTTGATCGTTTATGTTTAGTATGTGAGCTAACAATTGATGTCTATGGGAAAATTAGACGAACTAGATTTTTTAAATCGGTTATTCGTTCTGCTGCTCGTTTAACTTATGATCAAGTAGCAAAAGTATTAGATGGTGATAAAAAGAATTTCCAGCATCCAAAATTATTACCACAACTTGATAACTTATATAATTTATATCAACTATTGCTAAAACGACGGAAAAAACGAGGTGCAATTGATTTTGATACTGTGGAAACCAAAATTATCTTTGATGAACAGAAGAAGATATCTAAAGTTGTACCACTAGTTCGTAATGAAGCTCATCGCCTAATTGAAGAAATGATGTTAGCTGCTAATGTCTCAACGGCAGAATGGTTAACTAAACAAGAATTACCTTTGTTATACCGTGTTCATGAAGGGCCAGATGCGGAAAAATTAGACACTTTGCACAATTTCTTGAAAGAACAAAAGTTACGTCTTTGGGGTAAAGATAAACCACAAGCCCAGCATTATGCTAAACTATTAGAAAAAATAGTAGATCGTTCTGATTTTAGGATGATTCAATTAGTATTGTTGCGTAGTTTACGACTTGCAATATATAGTGCGAAAAACCAAGGCCATTTTGGTTTAGCGTATAAAACCTATGCTCATTTTACTTCACCAATTCGACGTTATCCAGATTTATTAGTACATCGTGCAATCTATCATTGTCTAGAAGGCAAAAAAGCGAAAGACTTTGCTTATACTAAGGATGAAATGGAAATTTTAGGTGAACATTGTTCTATGACTGATCGAAGAGCTGAAGAAGCAACTCGTGATGCTGTAATGATGCTAAAATGCGAATATATGGAAGATAAAGTTGGGTTTGAATTTGAAGGGACTGTAACTGGGGTAACAGCATTTGGTTTATTTGTCGAATTAGATGAAATTTTTGTGGATGGTTTAGTCCATGTGACTTCTTTAAAAGAAGATTATTATCATTTCAATCCAACTGCTTATCGTTTAACAGGCGAAACCAATGGTGTGATTTATCAACTTTCTGACCGACTAAAAGTAAAGGTAGTCAAAGTTGATTTACAAGAAAAGAAAATTGATTTTATATTGGCTTAGAAATTAAGTATAAATGTGATATTATGTTAAAAATAGCTATGTTTATAGACTGCATTCCCGCATTTGGGAAAATCTGGATACTGAAATAAATTGCTAACAGGAGAATTTAATTGGATCAGCCTAAAACTTTTTTAGAAAAATTAAGAAATTTACCAGATGTAGTTGTAATCACTACTTTGGCATTAGTAGTAGGAATTGGAGGTGGATTTGGAGCAATTTTTACTGAATGGTTAGTACATTTTGTACACCATATCTTCTTTGAAGAAAAATTATGGGGATTACTAGATTGGCTTGGTGAATATTATATAATTGTAATCCCAGCGATAGGAGCTTTGATTTTTGCACCAATAATACTTAATTCTGCCCGTGAAGCTCAAGGTCATGGAGTATCAGAAGTGTTAGAGGCAGTGACTGTGCAAGGTGGAGTAATCAGACCCAGAGTTGCAGTAATTAAATCTATAACTTCATCATTATGTATTGGTAGTGGTGGTTCAGTTGGATTAGAAGGCCCAATAGCCCAAATTGGTTCTTCCATTGGTTCGACTGTAGGACAAATTTTTGGTTTAAATGCAGAACGATTACGCTTATTGTTAGCCTGTGGTGCAGGAGCTGGTATTTCGGCTACTTTTCACGCACCAATCACTGGAACTGTTTTTGCGTTAGAAATTATTTTAGGTCATTTAGAAGCCCGCTATTTCAGTGCAGTGGTTATTTCAGCAGTAGTAGCAGATACCATTGCTCAATTTTATCGTGAACCATTCTCATTTGTGGTTCGATATACTATGGAAAGCCCAATTGAACTGTTATTATATGCTTTATTAGGAGTATTTATTGCTTATTTTGCAATTGCATTTACTAAGGTCTTGGGTGGCATGGAAGCTCTTTGGAATAAAGCCCCTTTATCTGACTATGTCAAACCAGTTTTAGGTGGTTTAATTTTAGGAGTAGTTGGCTTTTTTACCTTCCAAGTCGATGGAGTTCCACGTGTATTTGGAATGGGATATGAAAGTATTCATGATGCACTCAATAGTGCTTTTACCTTAAAAGTTATATTTTTACTGTTTCTCTTGAAAGTTTTTACTACTAGTTTAACTTTAGGTTCTGGTGGTACTGGTGGTACATTTACTCCTACCTTATTCATGGGCGCAATGTTAGGTGGCACGTTTGGACATATAGTTAACATCATATTTCCGACTATGACTGCTCCACCAGGTGCTTATGCTCTAGCTGGAATGTCAGCATTCTTTGCTGCTGCTGCTCATGCTCCAATGACATCTATTTTGGTTGCATTTGAATTAACTGGTAATTATCAGCTTATTTTACCAATTATGTTGACTACCGTTATCGCAACTTTAGTTGCCCAACATATAACACCAACCACGATGTATACGGCTAAATTAATAAGGCGTGGAATTCAACCTAGAAGATCAGTTCCAGGTCAACGAGTTGATTTAATGTCAAGTGTTACTGTGGAGGAAGTAATGTCAACTAAAGTTGATACAGTACCAGCAACTATGTCGTTAGAGGAATTGATGGAAAGATTTGCTGAAACGCATAGACATGGTTTTCCAGTATTAGATGAATCTGAAGAACTTGCTGGAATTGTAAGTATTAAAGACTTAGATAATGCAATGACTAGAGGTAAGATTGCTGGCAGGATAGTGGCAGACATTGCTACTACTGATGTGTTAGTAACTTATCCGTTTGAACCTATGGGTATTGCTTTACAACGTTTGGGTATGCGAGAAATTAGCCGTTTGCCAGTAGTTGAGGAAATGGGTTCTCGTACAATAGTTGGTATAGTATTACGGACTGATATTGTTAGTGCTTATAATAAAGCTCTCGAAAAACATAATATAGAAAATCCTTAATAAATTATCCTTTAACCTATAATATTTTATAGATTAAGGGATATTTTTACCTATATAACTCTTCCTTTACCAATCAAAATTCTTATAAAAAGCTGATGGAATTATTTAAACGACTGCTATTTAGTTTACGCATGTTACGTGATCACTGTTATACATTAAAAAATATTTGTCATATAACTCCTAATAACCAACAATTGATTGATATATCTCCAAAAATTTTCCAACAACAAGGTATTGAAATTTTAATCTTAGATTTCGATGGAGTTTTAGCATCACATGGTGAACTATATCCAGCTGGGGAATTGCATAATTGGTTATATCTATGTGTAGAAATATTTGGTGCTAGGAATATCTTTATATTATCAAATAAGCCATTAATAGAAAGAATTAACTATTTTAAACGACATTATCCAGGCATACGTTATATAAAAGAAGTTAAGAAAAAACCTTATCCAGATGGTTTGCAAAAAATAATTTCTTTAACTAAAAAATCTCCAAAATCTTTAATGTTAGTAGATGATCGTTTGTTAACAGGCTGTTTAGCTGCTTGTATTGCTGAAGTACCAGTAACTTATATCAGTAAACCTTATGTTTGTATATCCAAGCATCCAATAGCAGAACTATTTTTTATAACCTTACGATTTTTAGAAAATCGATTAATACGTTTGTGTAAGAAAAGGAAATCAACTTGAAAAAAGTACCTAAAATAGGAATATTTTCATTTTTTTCAGGGGCAGGATTTCTTGATCTTGGTTTTGAAACAACAATTTCTTTTGAGATCATGCTAGTCAATGAATCACATCTTCCTTTCATACATGTTTATAAAGAATCTAGAAATTTAATAGGTTTACAAAATCCAAAATATGGTTATCAAAATACTGATATATCAAATTTTTTAGATGGAGAACAAGCTGATTATTTAAATCAATGCATAAGAAAAGAAAAATTAAGTAGTGATTTAATTGGTTTTATTGGTGGTCCTCCATGTCCTGATTTTTCTGTAGCAGGAAAAAATAAAGGAATAAATGGTGAGAATGGAAAATTATCAGATACTTATATTGAATTAATTATCCGTAACTCTCCAGATTTTTTTCTGTTTGAAAATGTAAAAGGATTATATAGGACAAAAAAGCATAGAGAATTTTTTGAACAGATGAAACAAAAACTTATCAGAAGCGGTTATTGTATAACTGAAAAATTGATAAATGCCATAGAGTATGGAGTGCCTCAAGATAGAGAAAGAATAATTCTTATTGGATTTAATAAAAAATGTCTTAGAAAATTTAAAGTATCAACAAACAAAGAAAGTATATTAAATTCATTTGATTGGGAACATAAAACTAAATTTTTGGCTTCTGAAATTTTTTCTATGAAATGGCCAAAAACAGAAAAATTTATTGAATATTCTGAAAAAGAATGTCCAGAAAATTTAATCAAAGAATTAACAGTTGAATATTGGTTTGAAAAAAATGATGTTGAAAATCATCCAAATAGTAATCATTGTTTTCAACCTAGGGCTGGCTTAAGTAAATTTCAAGTTATTGATGAAGGAGACGATTTAAAAAAATCCTATAAAAGACTTCATCGTTGGAGATATTCTCCCACTGCTGCTTATGGTAATAATGAGGTACATTTACATCCATATAAAGCAAGACGAATTTCAGTAGCAGAAGCTTTAGCAATCCAGTCTTTGCCAAAAAATTTTGTTATTCCTAGTGATACAACATTAACAAATATGTTTAAAACTATTGGTAATGGTGTACCTTATTTGGCTTCAAAAGGTATTGCAGAGACAATTGAGAATTATATTGTAGCATTAGCAAATGGGAAAATAAAAAATGCGTAAATTAACAGCAAGTAATCTAATTTCATTTATTAATCAATTAGATAAAAATATAGCATTTAATTATATAAACCCAATCACAAAAGGATTAATAAAAATAGAAAGCGTAGATTTACCAGAAGGTCCAATAAGAATAAAACGATGGAATCCATCAAAACAGGAAATAGAGTCAGGTAAACCTATTGAGACAATCTCAACCGAAATGATTTGGAGAGTGGCTAATTCATTTAATCCAAATCAACCAATAAATTTTGATCGAATTTTAGGAGGAAGTTATAATACCAGAAGTGTACTCGAATCACTTCTTGCACATACACCAGAATTTTATTTTTGTTATCCAGGAAGAATTGAAAACAAAGGTGGATATACATCTATAAAACATGGACATAAACATTTAATATGGAAACCTGATTTACCACATCAAATTGATATATTACAAAAAATTGAAACAGACATAGTTATTTCTGAGATATCATCACTTGATGTTTATTACGACTCTTTAGTTTTACCCAATGATACCAATAAATATGTTGAATTAGATATTGATATTAAACGTAGACATGCACAAATTCAAATAGCATTATATTTTATTGGCAAACAACTAAATTTTCGAACATGGATAGCTCAAAATGACAAAGGAATTATTTACAAAAATAAAAAAATTGCTGAATACGAAGGAATTATAGGGTCGCTTAAAAATGAAAGATTGATGTCTGCTTATGATGATGCAATTCAAGCTGCGTTGTTAATTGATTATATTTGGTTTAAAAATGGAAAAATGATGCCAGCCGTAATGGAAGTTGAACATTCCACTGGGGTTACTAGTGGTTTAAGTAGAATGAAAAATTTTAAAGATAAATTTCCACCATTTCCAACTCGTTATGTAATAGTTGCTCCAGACGAAGATCGAGATAAGGTAATAAAAGAAGCTAATAAACCACAATTTAAAGATTTAGATACAAAATATTTTACATACTCTTCAGTAGAAGAACTTTATTCACTATGCCAAAGAAGAAAAATTAAAGGAGTTAAAGAAGAATTTTTGGACTGTTATATGGAATCAATTTTGAATTAAATGTACAATCGCAAAAACACATAATAGACATCTCTCCTAAATAATTTAAATTCTTTCCTTTTTAACATAATATTAAAATGAGTATAAAAAGATTAAATATTGTATAATACTTATAGATTTATTTGGAAATAAACATGCCTGAATTACCAGAAGTGGAAACTATAAAACGAGGAATTGCCTCTAGTTTAGAAGGTAAAACTATAAAATCTGTATTAGTGCGAAAAAAACAATTATTATTGGTAGATGATACTTGGATGATGAGTTTAAGCGAAGGAATTAACTTAGAAAATACAGGCAGCACAATAAATATTAATAATCCTCAATTCTTAATACTAGTAAATTAGATGCTACTGCTATCAACCAATAGTTAGGACAGTTTTAAGTAAGTAGATGAAATAAAATCATCAAAAATCAGAAAGGATTATCATGGAGATAGTAGAAACTATTTTAGGAGAAATATCGAGTGTAAACAAAGCT
>DAOUSL010000471.1 GCA_030627235.1 Thioploca sp. | reverse complement strand
GTTTTTAAAAAAAAAGAGAGTTAAAATGTCTAATATCATTCGTCTAAATGCCAATCTTAAAGCACCTGATTTTACTAAAATTAAGCCTCCTCTTAATATTGGAGATTACCAAATTGACTGTAGTAAACTTCAATCTCGGGCAGAAATAGAAAATGAAATTCATTTGCGTTTTTTCCAAATAGGGGCTGTTTTACTGGTTAACACAGAACTTCAAGATTTAAGTAAACTTGATTATTGGGGAAGTATTCTTATTGATGAACCCATGACATACCAAGGTGGAACTGGAAATCGCCCACAGTTTGGAAAAAATATATACGATGTTGTCGCTAAGGAACCTCATTATACTTATATCTATCCCCATAATGAAATGTCTTATTTATCAAGATTTCCTAAATGTATTGTTTTTGGTTGTGAAACTATTCCTAAGAAAGGCGGAGAAACCTTACTTTTTGACAATCAAGCTGTGACGCACGAAATACTTCAAACTGAAATCGGGCAAAAACTCAAAAAAAATGGGGTTCGTTATATACGAAATCTTACAGATGCTAATAAACCGAATAATATTATTTATAATCATTGGCAAGATGTCTTTAATGTCTCATCTCAATCAGAAGTCGAATACATTGCACAACAAGAGGGGTGGGAATTAAAATGGATGAATAACGGTCGTCTCCAAATTTCCTATCAAAAAGATGCCTACGAATACAACGAAGCTCTTAAAGAAAATTTATTATTTGTTAATTTATCATTTCTCAGTGCCTATTTTGATGATTGGCATACTTTTAATACACTTCCTCATGAAGACAGACCTTTTCATATTGTTCATGGAGATGGTCAAAATTTTACGGCACAAGAAACGGAATATTTAGTGAAAATTTTTGATAATTATTGTTTACCTATTTTCTGGAAATCAGGCTGGATTGCTATGTTTGATAATGAAAGATGGGCTCATGCGCGTCCTCCTTTTGTCTTACAAAAAGGAGAGACCAGAAAGCTGGGT
>DAOUSL010000385.1 GCA_030627235.1 Thioploca sp. | reverse complement strand
TAATCCAGTGCGTTTAGCTATTGCGGTTAGATTTAGTAATTGTACTTCAGCTTCAATAACTTTTACATTCCATTCTTGTAAAGCGTCATACCCAAATCTCTCTTTAAGAGTATTATTTAGGGCAGTTCGTTTAGCTTCCCCAGTGATACCAAAGCTTTCTAATAAATCAGAGTTAATTTTGGCACATTCGGCCATTGTTTGGGTTGGCTCAATTTTTAGTGAGACTGAGCCTTCGGTTAGGAGTTCAAATACCCATTCGCTTACAAATACTGCAAATTCAGGACTACACCAAATAGCTAAATGGATTGAAGCTTTAGGGTGTATCCAAGTTCCACCGTAACGCCCTGTTTTTATTTCAATAATTTTAATTACGGGAATTCCCGTTTTTAAACTATAAGCTTTAAGATATTCTTGTGTAGATTTAAGGCGGTAATAATCATTAAATTGTTTACCAACAGCCTTGCACATTGTTGTAGCATCTAAATACCCATCAATAGGACGTTGACGGATTACAGCACCGTTAAAATCACGAATAATTAAATCTTGAGTTGTCATTATAGACACTCCATAGCAGTTAAAAGGAAGCACTTAGCGGAGAATAGCATTCTATGGTTACCACTCTTTTCGGGTAGCTTTCCCTAGCTAAGTGTGTTGTTGATTATGATGATTAAATTTTTGGTTGTCAAGTTTTGGAGGAATGAGATATTTTAGGGGATAAGGTACATTGGATGCACCTTATTTACAGAAGAATCAATATTTAAAACAAATTCAATACACTTTCATGCCATTGAATGGAACGAATTGGTTGGCTGGAATTGTAGCTTTTATTTTGATAAGTGGCGTGTTTCAGGCCTAATTCGGTAAGTTTATAATGCAGATAGTTGTTTTTGTCTCGATATGTAGTTTGTAGTTTTAATTCGGTCAATTTAAGGTTGGCTTGTCTAGCACCTCTTAATCCAGTGCGTTTAGCTATTGCAGTTGGATTCAGATATTGTACTTCAGCTTCAATAACTTCCGTTTTTACATTCCATTCTTGTAACGCATCATACCCAAATCTTTTTTTAAGAGTATTATTTAAAGCAGTCCGTTTAGCTTCCCCAGTTATACCAAAACTTTCTAATAGATCAGAGTTAATTTTGGCACATTCGGCCATTGTTTGGGTTGGCTCAATTTTTAGTGATACTGAACCTTCTGTCAGGAGTTCATAAATCCAATCAGTTACAAGTACAGCAAAATCAGGGCTACACCAAATGGCTAGATAAATAGCTACTTTGGAATGAACCCATGTACCAGCATCATTTCCTCCACGAGTTATCTCTATAAGCCCTTTGTTTGTACCAAAGCTCGAATTAGCGCTTTGAGATTCTATGGGCAATCCGGTAGATTTAGATAACTGAAGTTACGCAAAGTATTATAAATGTAACCATAAATAATGTAAATTCAAAGTAAATTAAGTTATAATCAAAAAATGGATAAATATCAATTAGATTT
>DAOUSL010000298.1 GCA_030627235.1 Thioploca sp. | reverse complement strand
TTGATATTCAAAACGCTATACGTTATTCTAATCATATACTTCTATTTTTACCTCCTTATTCTCCACTACTCAATACTATTGAACATAAATGGGCTCAAGCCAAAGCTATCCGAAAGCAATTGTTCTATTTATGAACTCTTTTTTCACTATTAATATATAACCGTTTTATTATATTTTTGCTATATCATCAAGGATGTAACCATCACAAGAAATTCCAGGAATTAATTTAACTTTTCCATAAAATATTGCTTTTAGCTTCTTCATAATTATGCCTTGCTAAGTTGGTAATTGTATTCCTAATATTATAACCTGATTTATTCCTGAACTTCCAACGGTTTATAAACCTGCACTTGGGCTTCAATTCGTTCCTTAGTTACCTCATAATACACGTATACACTATATAAACCAGCAGAATCACCAGTTGTAACCATTAACTTTATTCCTGATTTATTAATTGTCAAAATATTATTTTTCTCTAGCTGCCACTTACCACTACCAGATTGAATTATAAAGTAATTTTCATTATTAAGAGAGATATGATGTAAACTAGGGGAAATTTGCAATGGTTGTAAAATATAAATGGTAACTTCTATCTCCTGACCAGCTTGGTCAAAAATTAAATCACTATGGATTTAAGTTCATAAACGTGATTAAATATTTTTCTTCCATAATCATCATTTATACCAGATAATGGCAAAATATGCACTTGCTTCTCATAATCGGTTGCTAATTGATTAATTTCAGGAGGGTTTATTCGGCTATTTAATAATAGACAACTGTTATGATCTACTTCACCAATTTTTTTGAATAAATATCCATATCTGCACCATTATCATGAGCTGATTCCAAAATATCCTTCACCAAAGCCTGACTCTTCTCTGGTTCCGAGAACATCAAATCTCCACCACAACAAGAAACTTTTTTCTCATAGTCAGGAATCGAATCAGCACCCATGGACTCAATCATTTTATCCAAATACATTGGATTTTCAAACGATTCACCATCAATACCAAAAGGCCGGTTAGTCTGACAACCAACATAACCAGCTATTTTAATACCTTCCAATGGTTTCTTGGCATGGCTCTTCATCTCTTCAAAACCAATGTCTTCAATCAAAACTTCCACCATATGACGAACTTTCTTCTGTCCGTTAAATACTAAACCAGCTTCCTTTAAAGTTTCGTTAGTTTTAGCAAATAGTGCTTTATTCTCTGTCAAATTTAATCAACATCCATCTAAAACATCTTTCAATCTTTGTAATTTTGTATAAACTGGTTTTAATTTATCATAAATAAGTAACAGTTCTGGTTTAAGATATTTAGGATGTAAAATTTCATTATTTTTTAATCTGTTTATCAGGTGCAAAACTTCATTTACAGAAAGCATTTGTCCAGCATCAGAATCTTTTTTTGAACTGTTAAACTGTTGTTGAAATACAGCTTCAAGGCGTATAAGTAATTCATAATCAAGTTTTTTTATCTTACCAGTTTCTAATCGCCATATCTTATTGTTACTAATTGGGTAACCAGTATTGGTAATTTCTCTTGCAAGAGCTTCAATTGATAAGCCATTTTGATTTCTCTTTTTCTTGACCCAGTTAGATAGCTTATTTAAATCTAATGTACTCATTTAATTAATTCAGGTTTTAAAGTAAAAGTATTAAGTATTTCTTGGAGAGAAACAGATTGTGTCCATAATGCTTCGAATGCTTTGGAGTATTTTTTTACTAATTCATCATTTGGAGTATCTTTAATAATAAAATATGAATAGCTTACAAAATCAGAAATATTTTTTAGATATTCGCATTCAGCAATAGGATTTAATTCGTTATTTTCGGTACAATAAGGAACGATAATATCAAAATGTTTTCTAGACTTGGGGTCATCATTATATTTGTGATAATACCTCCCTGGGATAAAATGTTCTTTGATGGCAGTATGGTGTTTATCATTATAAAGTCGTACTTGAAATCTGTTTTTTGGATATTTCTTTTCAAATTCTTGTTTTAAACTAGCTAAAATTGTAACAGAAGACCATGCGATTGCTAAAAGTTCTCTACAAGTTCTTTTCCAATATTTAGCCACATCACAATATTCTTTATTTTCAAATAATCTTGGATCCAATATTAAAATTCTAACAATAAAATTTTCACGTTTAATAATTTTTCGATAATAATCTTTCATATCAGTAATATCAGTAGCCATAATATCATAACGATTATAGATATTTTTATCATCAAAATCTTCAATTTCCATGAAAATTCTTGGCGAACCAATATTTGTATCACCTCTTTTAGCCTGTTTACCACCAAACCATTCTAAATGTTGAACATTATAAGCTTCATTTAGATATTTTAGAGAAGGTGTTTTAGCTCCTCCAATCGCCCAGCCAGTCACTCCAATCATAAATAACATAAATAATACAGTTGTAGAAAATAAAATTGGATGGTCATCACACCATAATTCTAGTTTTAATCTTAGATTGGAATGTCGTTTGAAAATTATTTTAGTACGTTTCATAAGTTAATATCATAATTTAATTTTATAATTTCCGAAAGTTAAACTAAGCCTGACAAGTCGCCCTGCCAAACTCGTCTTCAAAACGGTACGTGAGACTTTCACCTCATACCGCTCCTCTCTATATAGTGTTGTTTTACCAACGTT
>DAOUSL010000131.1 GCA_030627235.1 Thioploca sp. | reverse complement strand
TTTTCTGATGGTGTCTCTGACAAATTGTCTAACAGAACACTTACGCACATTTTGGGGTTGGCTAAAACACACATAATAAATATTTTATAACTTATTGTTTATATTATGATTGCTTAAGTTGATGTCTATGGGAACGTTTTGTCAGGATACATCTTTCTTAAGAGATTGAAAAATATGCCTCCAGAATTAAGTTAGAACTATATGGAATAATCCTAAAATTATATTCTATCAACTTCATTTAATTTTCATTCACAATTAATCTATTAACATCTCTATTGAACGGATGAAAATCCGCTTCCAAGATAAAGTTAGGATTAATTTTACCTGACACAATTATTTATTTCAATTACACCATTGACCCTCACATGGTATACCGTCACCATCTCCATCCATTTTTGTATCATCACAATTACTTAGATAAAATCTAGCTTCTTCACATGAGGACATCTCTGAACAATGTATTTTTCCATCACAACTATATTTGCTATACTTTTTTTCCTTTGGCGTAGAAATTATTACAGACTCTGCGCTAGAAGACAAATCAGTATTTTTTAATTCTGGTTCTTTTATGAGTGTTTTATAGATAGTTATACCAGTATAACCCAAAGCTAAAATTGAAATAATCACTATCCAAATTAAAAAAGAAAGAAATTTGTTATTAGATTTTGGTCGTGTTTTAATAGATTTTTTTATAGGTGTTACACCTTCAATTCTGGCATTAACAGCTTTATTCTTACCATCTTTACCTATATGAGTTTCATAATAAATTATATCATCGATTACTGGGAGACGACTCATTTTTTTTAGTGTAGAAATATGAATAAAAACATCAGATTTTCCAGTTTCTGGACTTATAAAACCAAATCCTTTACCATCATCCCAATATTTCAATTGACCTTTACAAATTTTATTACTCATAAACTGATTTAACCGAATTTTTCTTGATTATTAACATCATCAAGTCGGTCTCCATGATTAAGTTAGAACTATATGGAATAGTTTTGAAATTATATTATATCAACTTTATTTTTAACTATTAGAATGTAAATAAATAGCTTTAATATAGTAATTCAGAAGTATCTATAATTTAATTGTGAATTAATAACTATATTTTATCAATCTACAACTTATATCATTTTTTGATTAAATAGTATACTAAAATATATCCTTAGGAGTAAAAAAGATGGCAAAAATATATTCAATGGATTTACGTTTAAAAAGAGAGTTACTAAAACAGATTCCATGAGAACATTAGCCAAACTATTTCAAGAAAAATCAGATAATTATAAAATAAATATTTCCCCATTTAGACTAGAACAACTCATATATATTTATGAAATGGGTACTGTGGTTTATTAACAGAGTTATGTTATGAAGGCACTATGACTGCTATTGTATATGAAACGGGGCTGGTATTATATATCTTCCTCCTCTTTCCACTGTCTCTATATCATTATAGGTAGGCAGTTACTATTTTCTTATATCTAACTCTGGTTAGCTATACTTTGTTCAATTATAAGTTGTGGTTTAGCTTGTGTTTGTTCCGCAAATATCATTACTATTCCTAGTAATAACAAATATGTGGGAGTAAGTCGGAATAAATATAGAAAGATATTTTTCATGGTTAAATCTCCTTTTGAGAAGCTTATTTTTTTAGCAAAATTAAAGCCTAAAATTTACAAAAAATATGCAAATATATTGCCAAAATTATTATTTATATAACATTATAAGTAACTCAATAAGTTATTAATAATAAATTATCTCAAATGAATTTAATTAACCAGATACAACTTAGATATTTTACCAATATGTGGGATTGATGGTACTGGTAAAATTTAGGATTGATTCCACTAACCAAAAACTAATTAATAACTAGATAATTGTTCCCAAATAATAGACACTTTACCTAAATAACGAAATTAATATAGCTATGTATGATTGTGTTAACTGATTTTATGTAGGATGTAATGAGTTTACGAATTACATCTTGATGCAATTCTCTTCGTTCATTGCATCCTACATTTATATACTCTTATTTAGGAACTATATTTCTAACTGTTAAATTAATTATCTACAATATTTTTTGATAGACTTCTTCATCTTCTCCTCCAAATACTGTAAATAATCTTTCTATCAATTTTGCTATTTCTGCACTCATAATAGTAAAATCAGCTTGAAACTGTTGTTCAAAACTTTCAGCATTAATTTCATTAACTTGAGTTTGGATCAAATCTAAAAGTTGTAATCTTCTAATTACCAGTTCATCATCAACTATTAACCCTAATCTATCATTCCACTCTAATGCTAGACGCTTAACTAATTTACCAGCTTTTAAATGAGCATGAATTTCTTTGGCTAATAAATTTTGCTTTTTACAATTTGCTTCTGCACCATCAATATTTGCTAACACACAAGCATCACCTAATTCAAAATCGGCTGGACAATCATTAGCTTGTATTAACCATTGAGTCATTATATTAGCTACACTTAGGCGTAACTTAGGCGATACTACTGGTAAACTACCTATAGTGTGACGTAAAAATTCTACTAATTCTTCTGCTTTTTTTGAGTTAGGAGTATCTATTAATAACCAACCATGTTTAATATCAATATAAGCATAAATATAGTTTGAACGAGTAAATGCTCTAGGAATTAAATCATGTAAAACTTCATCACGGATTTCATCTTTTTCCCGTTTCCTAACTTTACGCATTTGTTGAGTTTCAATTTCTTCCACTCTATCGCTGATAAATTCACGAATTACTGATGCTGGTAAAATTTTCTCTTCTTTACGCATCTTGAAAACTAGGCAATTATTAACACTATATACTAAATGTTCATTACCACGACCCAATGGAGAAACCCAACCAATACTCACCATATCCATCTTTCCACAAGGATGAAAAACTAATTCAGCAAGGCTTATTTGTAATTCTTCGGCTGATACTGTTATATCTTTTAAAAAACGGAAAATATGTAAATTCTTAAACCACATTATAATTACTCTAGTGTTACTGAATGAATATTGTTCAAATATATATGATTAAATTTAAAAATACTTGTCTATGTAAAATTTTCATTATATAATACTTTTGTATAAAGGTTTTTTATATTGTCTAATTGGGATTCATGAATAGTTTTTTTCTTAAGATTAAGTCAATCCTAAAATTCATTTTGAATAAAAAATCCTATTCTAAAGATTATTAACTATGTTTGCAGATTTGAAAAGAAGTTTATTTAAACTATATTATTAAGAGCAACATAAGATTCTAATAATTATGTTACCATATATTTATTATTTGTGAACCATAATCTAACCAGTTTATTTTAGAAATTTAAAATACCAATAAAGCTACTTTAAATTATAATAATGGTAATCTTTTTGCATTGGAGAAACTTTAATATTATATTCAAAAAGTTTAAGATTCATGAAGTTTGTATTAGCTTTAGTAGATAGGCAATAATTTTATTAACTATTCCTAACAGGATTAAATTATATATATTTATGACTCAAACAGACAAAGAAGAAAATATATTTGCAGATGATGATCAAACATTAGTTCAAAATGATAATGATTTTTCTTGTCAGGATAATGGTTGGAAAATTTTTATTGTTGATGACGAAAAAGATGTTCATCAATTGACTCGTTTTGTATTGGAAGATTATATTTATCAAAATAAACCGTTAGAATTTTTAAGTGCTTATTCTGCTAGTGATGCAAGAGAAATAATTACCCAACATGATGATATAGCTGTTATCTTCTTAGATGTTGTTATGGAAACTAATGATGCTGGTTTAAAACTGATAACATATATTAGACAACATAATAAATTTGCTCGAATAATTTTAAGAACTGGTCAACCAGGTTATGCTCCAGAAAAACAAGTTATATTAGAATACGATATTAATGATTATAAAAATAAAACCGAACTAACTGATCAAAAATTATTTACTGTTATTACTGCAAGTTTGCGTTCCTATTCAGATATTATGACGATAGAATCATATCGGCAATCTCTAGAAAATAAAGTATCTGAACGCACTGTTGAACTTAAAAATAAAAATGAAATTTTAGTTAAATTAAATGAAGAATTAGTCGCACTTAATCAAGAAAAAAATGAATTTTTAGGTATTGCTGCTCATGATTTAAAAAATCCACTTTCAGCGATCCAGTCTTTAGCAAATCTTATACGAATGGCGATTAATGATTTTCCTCAAGATAAAATTGTTGAATTTGCTGCTATGATTGAAAATAGTTCTCAAAGATTATTTGCTCTCATTCAAAACTTGTTAGATGTGAATGCAATAGAATCTGGTAGTACACATATATCTCTAGCAACTTATGATATACTTCCATTTTTTCAAAATGTGATTCATAATTATCTTAAACCAGCAGAAGATAAAAATATTGAGATAAAATTTAATTTTGTGGAAGAGACACACCTTATTCTTGCTGATGAAAATGCAATTTCCCAAGTATTAGATAATTTAGTTTCTAATGCGATTAAATATTCTCCGCATGGAAAAACTGTATATATGATCTTATCTAAAACTGATGATAAGGTAATTTGTGAAATAAAAGATGAAGGGCCAGGTCTTAATGAAAAAGATTTAAGTAAATTATTTGGTAAATTTGCTAGATTAACCCCTCGTCCGACTGGTGATGAACATTCTACAGGACTTGGATTATTTATTGTGAAGAAATTGATTGAAATTATGAAAGGCAATGTATGGTGTGAAAGCCGACTAGGTATAGGGACTAGCTTTATTGCAGAATTCCCATTATTAACAGAAGATAATTCATTGGAAAGGAATTAAAATATGCCAAAATTGTTAGATATATTTAAAAACATAAAAAATTTAAGATGCGGAGGATAAGATGAAAGTAACAGCAATAGGTGTTAATTCAGCCTTTGCGACCGGAGAATATACCGATGTAATTCCTGTTGAACAAGCTAAAGAATTATTGTTGCAAATGGTTTCCAACGGAGAATTTAAGAATATTTCTGAAGATGTTATTAATAGCAAACTGAAAAATTTGACCCAACGTTTTTATAGCCCAAGATGGCAATCTAATTTTTTGCTTGAATTCGATATGCCAGGGAAAAGAATGAAAAAACCGTATCGATTATTAGTTGATGCTGGTGGTGACGTTCGACATGCTTTAAAAAAAATGAATTTGACCTCATCTGATATAGATGGAGTTTATATTTCTCATCCACATAATGATCATATTGGTGGTATGGAATATTTAGCTCTTACCACATTTTTTAATCCTTTTTATACTTCAGCAAAACAAGAATGGCTTAAAAATCAATTTATTGCTGATAAGTTATTTTTAGAACAAGAATGGTGGCCAGTACCTCCTAGTAATACTAAATTAGATTTATTTGTGCATCAAAAAGTACTAAAACCACTAAAAAGAGCTTTGGGCCCAGGATTAGATACTTTACAAGGTGTACCAGATGTTAATCTTGATACTTACTTTAATGTAAATATTTTGGGTAAGCAAGAAGATGGTCATACTAAATCACATACTTTTCAAGATGGTGAAGGGCATTGGAAGTTAACTCCTATTTTTGCAATGCATGTTATTTCTAGTTGTGAGGAAATGCCTAGTTATGGTCTGAGTTTACAGCATTCTAGTGGTTATAATGTTTTAATGCCAACAGATATTCAGTCAATTATGCCAACTCAGTTAGAATCGCATTATCGACGGGCTCATCGTATCTATATGGATTGCGAAACATCTCCATTCCCTTCTGGTGTTCACCCTCACGTTACAGATTTAATTGGAAAACTTGATTCTGATATTCAGAAAAAATGTTTGCTTTATCATTATGATGAATACCCACAAGTACCTGGTGATATGTTTTATGGTATTTTGAATACTTGGGATTCTCATGTTTATCCTCCTGAGGAAGGAATTTTTTAATTAAATGTTAGCATCAGAAAACTCTAAAAATTTAATTCCAATTCATGTTGTTACCGGTTTCCTTGGTAGTGGGAAAACCACTTTGTTAAACCAATTATTAAAACAATCGGAAATGCAACGTACAATTGTTATTGTGAATGAATTTGGGGAGATTAGTGTTGATCATTTATTAATTGAAACTACCACTGAAGATATGATGATATTGGAAGGTGGGTGTGTGTGTTGTGCAGTGCGTACTGATTTGCTTAATACTTTAGAAGAATTATTTCATAAGCGTATAAAACAAGAAGTTGTTGAATTTGAAAGAGTTGTCATAGAAACAACTGGTTTAGCAGACCCTGCTCCAATTTTACGCACCCTAATAGATGATTCATTTGTTGCCAATCATTATCGTTTAGATATTGTAGTCACAACTATTGATGCTGTACATATAATTGAACAATTAGCAGAATATGATGAATCTGTTAAACAAGCTGCTTTGGCAAATCATCTAGTCTTAACTAAAATAGACTTAGTGGATAATTTAGAATTTTTAACTACTAGTTTACAACAAATTAATCCTACTGCTAAACTACATAAAGTAAATCTTCATGAAGATTGTTTAAATGCAAATACTTTGTTTAACACCAATAATTATGATGAACATACTAGGCAAATTGATATTAATCATTGGTTACAAGCAAAATCATATATTGATCAACCACATAATTATAATACCTACATTAAAACTTTCTGTATTGAATATCATGAACCATTACATTGGTTAACATTAGAACATTGGTTACAACAATTAACTCGTTTACGTGGTAAGGATTTACTTAGAATAAAAGGAATTGCTTATACTTATGAGACTGATTTACCGGTGATAATTCAGGGAGTTCAACATATTCTTCAATCTCCTACTACTCTAAAAGCTTGGCCTGATAATAAAAGATGCTCACAAATAGTATTTATTACCAGAAATATTGAAAAACAATTAATTGAACAGGTTTTACAAGCTTTAATTGAGAGTAAAAATCAGACAGATGTTTGTAATGCCGCATTACTTTTACTGTAACAAATATATTATAATTTATTGGTTAACTTTTTTCCATATATAAATTGGCCACATATATTTCCATTCACATTTGCAATTTCTGGTAAATGTCCCCATTTGACAAAACCATATTTTTCCAAAATCTTGATACTGGTATCATTTACATCAAGTAATAAAGCAAATAGATTGTTAAAACCTAATTGAGGAGCTTGTTGCAAGGTGTATTCAATAAGATTTTTGCCTATTCCTTGCTTCCTGAAGTCTGTATGAATATAGAAACTTATTTCTGCAACAGATGCAAGAGCTTTTCTACCAGCTCTATGTGAACTTAAACTACACCAACCACATATAAATTTATCCAATTCTGCTATAAATATTGGATATTTATCAGGATCATGTTGGGTAAACCATTCTTGCATACGAGACATGGTTACTGGTTCTAAATCAGCAGTACAAAATTGTTCAGCGACAGCTTGATTATATATTTCGGTTATTGCTTGTAAATCATTAATTGTGGCAATTCTTATATCCATTGTTAGACTAATTTTAAGTTTTATCCATCCATTTCCAACTGATCAATACTGCAATTATACAAATTAAAGCAGCCCATAAATAATTTACTGAAGCACCATATATTTCCCAAGTGTAACCACTGATTAAACTACCAATAGCACCACCAGCACCAAAACTTACACTACCATAAAGTGCTTGAGCTTTGCCTTGATGTTTATCTGAGAAATTTTGGCGAATAATCTGCATTGCTACGGAATGGTATAATCCAAAACTAGCTGCATTTAACAATTGGGAAAATATTATTATTGTCACTGATTCTACATAATAACCAATTAGTAACCAACGCAATGCAGTAAGTGCAAGGCTAAGAATAAACAAATTATTAATCGCAAATCTAGTGAATAATTTTTGAATAACTAAAAAAACCCCTATTTCAGCTACTACTCCCAATGCCCACAATAATCCAATTACAGACCTAGAATAACCGTTATTTTCTAAATAAATGGAATAAAAAGTATAATAAGGGCCATGGCTAAACTGCATTAAAAAACAGCTTATAAATAAGGCTATAATTGTTGGACGAGTTATAATTTGGTAAAATGATTCAGTAGAAGTGGATGGATTAGTGGTTGCTCGTTCGGGAATTAATAAACTAGTTAACCAAATACAAGTAAATAATCCTATTAAAAATATTGGTAGTAATGTGATGCTAACATATTGAAATAACCAACCAAATAATGCTACAGTTATGATAAAACCAACTGAACCCCACATTCTAATCATTCCATATTGATGTGGTTGTTTACCTAATAGATTAAAAGTTACAGCTTCAAATTGTGGTAAAGCAGCGTTCCAAAAAAAACTAAATAAAAATAGTATGATAACTAACCAAGTATAACTCTGATCTATTAATATTCCAGCAAAGAAAATTACAGCTAATATGGAACTGAATCTAACCAAGAAAATATGTTTTCCAGTATAGTCTGCAATCCATCCCCAAATATTAGGAGCAACCATTTTGGTTACCATAATTATTGCCATCAATTCGCCAATTGCATTAGCATCAAAACCTAAAGTATGCAGATACAATCCCCAATATGGTACTAAAGCACCTAAGCTAGCAAAATAAAATAGGTAAAATGCTGATAATTGCCAGTAATAATTCATATCTTTTAAATTATCATATCGTAATTTTTTGGAGGTGGGTATACAACAAAATGGGTTTTATTGAAGAGTTGAAAATATTTTAGTAACTGAAGCTAGCATGTAAAAAATACTACTTCAGTTACATAATTCTAGTACATATCCATCAATGGTTTAGATAAACTTTTACCTACAAAATCTCCATGTAGCATACCTTTTTTAGTCAAAACAACTTCATCATCATTAAAGGTAATAAAATCGTCTGCCGCAAGTTGTTGCATAATTTCACTACAAAATGCACTCAACTTAAAGCCATATCTACCTTGGAAAACTTTTAAATCTAATCTAATCAATTTCATACCTAATACGATATCTCGTATCATTTTGTCTAAACTAGTCATATTATGACCACGACTGATAGGTAATTTATCTTCTCCTAATATTGATACATATTTATCTACTTCATTGGTACTTTGGAATACCCAATCACCTAAACGACCAAATGCCGATGCCCCAAAAGGATAATAATCATCACCACGCCAAATACTAGGTGCATGTACATGTACAAATTCACCATTTTTGGTAAAGGTAAAGAAACACCAAGGCTCATATTCTGACTCTCCAAATTTATTCAAAGCATGTTGCATAAATTCAAGTTCTTGCTCGTCAGATGGTAATACTATTGTATTTTTACGAACATCTTTATAATATTGGGTATTAGCATACAATTCCATCTTATAGATAGTAATGCTTTCTACTCCAGTTTCGAGAGCTCTTTTAACGCTGTAATCCCAGGTTTCAGAAGTCTCACCAGCTAATCCACTCATTAAATCAATATTAACTGGTGCACCAGTACCTTGGGCAAAATCAATAGCTTTTAATACTTTTACTTCAGTATCTTGTCGATTAGATAGTTTGATTACATCATCGTATAAGGATTGTACTCCTAAGCTAATACGATTTACTCCAATATCTTTTAGAATATTAGCTTTTTTCTGAGTCAAAGTAACTGGTTCACCTTCAACAGTAAACTCAGCACCTTCAACAACATTTAAATTTTTACGAATCGTATCTATAATTTTAGCTAGGCTTTTTCCATCTAGTAGTGTAGGAGTTCCACCACCAAAATATATCGAAATAACAGGTCTTTCATTTAATCGGAATTTCTTAGTAGCAATCTCAATTTCTTTACATAAAGCATCAACATAGATATCTATTTCAGATTTTCTACTTCCAGTTACAGTCCGATAATAGCAATAGGAACACTGTTGAGCACAGAAAGGGATATGTACATAGATATTTAGTGGTTTAGGCTCCAACATCTCAGCGTCGGTAGCTGGTTTCCAATGTTGATAATTAGGATAATTAGTAATAAAACCTCTTCTGGAAGGGGTTAAGTTAGTAATAAATCCTCTTCTAGTAGGTTCTAAATGATCTGTCATTAGACTGTTCCTAATTTAGTGGAAATAAAATCAGCCAAAACTTGGAGATTTTTGAAAGGTTCCATGCTCAGTTCTTCATCTGAAAACTGAAAATTAAAACATTTTTCGATTAAAGCAATAAATTCCATAATTGTTACAGAATCAAGTCCTAATCCTTCTTCAAATAAAGAGGATTCTTCATCAATCTCCTCCAGTTTACGATTTACATCTAATTCTTCAACGATAATAGTTTTCAGTTGTGCAATTATATTGTCAGCCATTATTATACCTGTTGTTTTACCTGTTTTATTTTTAAAAAATTAAGATTATATATATACTTAACAATCTACAAAATTTGAAGTCTATAAAACTCCAATTTTTGCAGAAATTAGATTAGGGATATATTTTAATAGAAAAGGATAATTAATAATTATATATTGAGTAGTTTTATAATTTTATTAAACACTCAATTTAGTCCGTACTGCCAATACTCCATCGGTAGCAGTCAAAGTATCTATCACTTCTTGTGGTATTTCATTATCAACATCTACCAAAGTACAAGCAATCTCGTCCCTGGAACGATTTAACATATCTATAATATTCAAATTGTTATTAGCAATTGTTGAAGAAATACGTTCAATCATATGTGGAACATTGGCGTTTACTACTAACAATCTACTACCTTTTTCAGTACGTGGCATTTCCATTTCTGGAAAATTTACTGAATTTTTAATAGTACCATTTTCCAAATAATCTCGTACTTGATCAGCCACCATAATGGCACAATTTTCCTCAGCTTCTCCAGTTGAAGCACCAAGATGAGGTAAATTTACAACCCGATCATGACCTATTAATAAATTACTTGGAAAATCAGTTATATAACCATTAATACGATCAGCTTTAATTGCTTCACTTACCGCAACATCATCTACAATACCATTACGAGAAAAGTTAAGAATTGTTAAACCAGATTTAGCATTTTGTAATCGTTCTTTATTAATCAAGTTACAAGTAGCATCGATAAATGGTACGTGTAAAGTTAAAAAATCAACATTGGACAACATATCTTCAACACTAGTAGCTTGTTTTACATTAGCTGATAATTGCCATGCGTTATTAACAGTTATACTTGGGTCATAACCTATTACTTTTATTCCAAGGGCATTGGCAGCATTTGCGACTTTTACTCCAATTGCACCTAAACCAATTACTCCTAAAGTACGTCCTGCCAATTCATAACCTACAAATTGTTTTTTACCAGCTTCAACTTGTTTAGAAATTTCGCCATCATTACCTTGCAAACCTTCTACATATTTCCAAGCTGGTAATAAATTACGAGCTGCCAACAACATAGCGGCTAGCACTAGTTCTTTAACTGCATTAGCATTAGCTCCAGGAGCATTAAAAACTGGAATGCCAAGTTTGCTCATTTTATCAACTGGAATATTATTTACTCCAGCACCAGCTCGTCCAATAGCTTTCAGAGTATTTGGAATTTCCCAATCATGCATTTTGAAGGAACGTAACAATACTGCATCTGGATGTACAATTTCTGAAGCCACTTCATAACTATCACGTGGCAAACGTTCTAAACCTTTTACTGAAATATTATTTAATGTTAGTATTTTATACATTTAACTGAATTTATTTATTAAAAAAACAATGGTACTTCAAAATAGGGTGAATCTACCAATGATTTGATGAAGGTATTTCGAGTTTTTAGCTTGAATGAGATTAACACAATAGAAAAATTAAAACAATATCTTACTAAAAAGTTACTTCAAACACAAATAGTTAATCAGTTTTTTCTCTTTAGATAAAAATTATTCCATTAGTAACTAAAGTTACGCAAAATCGTAATATAAAAAATAGCCTTTAGGAATAAGGATTTAATAAAACCCGAAACTAAACCTTCCAGGTTTTAAAAACCTGGAAGGTTTGAACGTCAAATTTTGGAGATTATTAAATCTTCATTTCTTAGTAAAAACTATAGAAGTAATAAAAGTTCCAAGTTCATGACAAGGGGTGTCTAGTTCAGATTTATAATTTTGTAGAGTAGTTCGTAGGGTCGGTGAAGCAAAGCGTAACCGCATAGGCATCAATTTAAGGAAAATTATTAATTTTCAATTAGTTATTGAATAACATTTTCTAATGGTGTCTCTGACAAATTGTCTAACAGAACACTTACGCACATTTTGGGGTTGGCTAAAACTCACATAATAA
>DAOUSL010000435.1 GCA_030627235.1 Thioploca sp. | reverse complement strand
CCCTTTTTCCAGAATTGCCCCCTTTTTGGGCCGGGGGGGTCGGAATCCAAAAATCTCAGAATCGGACCCAAAATCGACAAAATTTATCCGACATGGGACCTGTAGATTTCAAAAACCGGTTTCAAAAGGAGATCAAAAAAAAGAGGCCAAAAAAGAGGTCCAAAAAGAGGCTATAAAAGTGATTTTAAATTTATGACAATAAAAACGTAAAAAGAGAGCAAAAAAGTGATTTTATAGAGACATAAAAGTTTACAGACCATAAAAACATAAATTTATAGAAAGTATCGTAAATTATCATAAAAGTTAGAAAAAAAGTGTTCATTGATGATAAAAACATAAATTTATGGAAACTATCGATAAAACATGTCATAAAACAATTTATAAACATAAAAGTTATAAAACATAAAACATAAAACATAAACATAAATTATACATAAAAACATGAAAATTATCGATAAAAATATGATAAAAAGTAGTGAAAATATGGTCATAAAAACATGTAAAATTATGTTCATAAAAGTACATAAAAACAGTTTTATAAATTTATATAAATAACGATAATTCTTAAAAATGTCATATTTTGATAAAAACACACTTTCTTGATAAAACACACTTTTATGATAAAACACACTTTTTCTTGTTTTTTGAAAATAACGTAATTTTGACTTTTTTACTCTTTTTCTAAATTTAACTTATCTGACTCTCGACATCTACAAAACATGAAACTCCGATCGAGTATGACTTCTTGGCAAGGTGAAGAGACGGGTCCCCGTTGACCCGTTTCACCTTGGTAAGAATTTTCCAAAGAGTAGTTGAGTGGCTTTTTTGACACGAAAACTACGACTGGAAGATGCCGTGAAATAAATAACGACTTATCCTTTCAATGTATAAACTAAACATAAAAGTTTCAATACTAATTATCCATAAGTTGGTGCTAAAGGTGTAGTTTATTGATGTACTTGGTGTCGGATAACAAAATGTGGGTTACCACTAAAATTTCATGTAGCGAGACAATAATCATGTTAAAACATAAATTCATCCAAAACTAGTGTTTTTAGATAAAAATGAAAAATACCCATTTTGTTGGTTATAGACACAATTATAGACAAATTCTATCTACCACTTCTCTTACATGAAATATAAAATGGTTAAGTAGATCAGGTAACTCACTAAACTTTACACAACACCAATAACTAAAGCTGTTCGAAGAGT
>DAOUSL010000165.1 GCA_030627235.1 Thioploca sp. | reverse complement strand
TCATGATGTCCCCGGAACGTCCTTATTCCTTGAACTAATCAATTTTTCAACGAAACGGTTATAATTTCCCTGACACGTCCGGTCTCATAGGGCGACTCCGCACAAAGCGTCTCCGTCACACCTATTCCACCATGACTTAACGCTGAGCTTGTTCAAAAATACCAAGAAACGCCGCTATGCTTTAACTGTTTCTTCATATTTTCGATCCTCGGCTAGTCACGGACTACTCGACTTCAGATTGCCTCTCCATGTCTCGCAGCGTGGAGATTATTAAATCCTAATTCCTTAATAAAAACTATAGAAAATAAGTAACAAAAACCCCAAGTCGTATGACAAAGGATTTTTTGATTGTGTGTACAGAATCAAGTAAGGCTAAGTTTAGAATCAATCTATGGTTATTTGATGAGCAACGATAGACCGTGTTGCACACCCTACCCGACTCCTGTTAAGAAATTTCATACTTGACGCTAGTGCGTCTTGACTGCATTCCCAACGAAGCCGTTGGGAACGAGATAAATATTCCATTATTTTGGTGAACAACAAAAATACGTTGTATACTCCACTCAGCTATAAATTATGACTTAATTTATATAAAATATACTATGCATTAATATATAGCAATTATTAACGCTTAATGAACGTATAACAAATTGATACGCTACTTCGTTATTTATAATTTTTCATCTCAACATTATAACATTTATGCTAAAGGCAGGGATTAACTTTCCAAAAAGGAGACAATAAATATCAATCACTTATTTAGTATTACTATAATCTATCAAATTGGGAAATGCTATATAGCCCAAAATTGAGTGATATCACCTGTTTTTTTTCTAATTTTAATTCAAAATAAAATGGAAAAGCCATATTAAATAATATATTAAGTGCAATGGGTATAAAAGATGCGGTAATAACAGTTTTCTTTAACCTAAATCATAAAATATGAATCTAAGATATGAATTATATTAAAATACTATTTGTATTCCTGATACTTATCACATTATCCAATATTAGTGCAGATGAATTAGAAGCCATTATAATTGAAGATAATTTGGCAATTAATCCTAATGTATCTACCCCAGCCCAATATAACCGCACTCGTGGTACTAACGCAGATGGCGGCATGTTTCTTAACCAGATTAATGGAGTATCCACTAGTCGTTTTGGAGGTCGTGGCTTAGAACCAGTTATTCGTGGGCAATCTCAAACTCGTTTAAATATTTTGCTTGATGGAGCTTATATTCACGGTGGTTGTCCTAATCGTATGGATCCACCGGCTAGTTGGGCTGCCTTGGATACTTATGAAGATGTAAAAGTATTAAAAGGAGTACAATCAGTTATTTATGGTGGTGGAGGTAGTGGTGGAACGGTATTGTTTGAACGTGACTCACGTGGTTTAGCTGAGGAAGAAGGTAGCCACGGACGTATCTCTCTCAGTGGTAGTAGTAATGGTACCCAAGGTAATTTATTAGCTGATGGCATGTTTGCTATGGATGATAAAGGTTATGTACGTCTCATCACTGAAATCAAAACGATGGATGATTATGAAGATGGAGACGGGCGTACTGTACGTTCTTCTTTTAAACATAAACAGGCTGGAATTATTTTGGGTTTTACCCCAACTACCAATCGTTTGTTAGAGTTGAGCATAGAACGTAATGATTTTGCCGATGCGTTATATCCCGGTTCCGGAATGGATAGTCCAGAAGAAACTGGTGATATTATACGTTTACAGTTTGATGATAAACCAAATTTGGCATGGTTGAATAATATTAAAGTTGAAACTTATTATAGTGCTGTTGACCATTTGATGAATAATTTTAGTTTACGCAATCCACCAAAATATATGACGGGAACTAATGCAGACCAAGCTATGAAACGTGAAACACCAACTGAATCTAATACTATTGGTGGTCGGATTCAATTGACTTCAATTTTGAGTGGAATTCGATGGAATTATGGTCTTGATTTACAAAATAATCATAGGGATGCTACCTTAGCCAATATGGATAATGGCACAGCTAAAGCTATTTCTTTAATGTGGCCGGATGCTAATATTAATCAGACTGGATTGTTTGCTGAAGCTGAACAGAAAATTGCGGATGATAAGCAATTAAAATATGGTTTGCGTATAGATTTTATCAATGCCTCGGCGGATAAGGCTAATATTAAACCGATAGCTGGGCCAAAAACTGCCAATCAAGTATATAAAATGTATTATGGTAATCAGGCAACCGATCAAGATGAAACTAATGTTGGTGGATTACTTCGTTATAAACAGAATTTGGAACGTGGTTTAAAAATTGGTTTGGGTTTAAGCCGTAGTGTGCGTACTGCCGATGCCACCGAACGCTATATAAATAAGTGGGGAATGCCAGCTAATAACCGTTGGATTGGCAACCCAATGATTAAACCAGAACAACATCATCAACTTGATTTCAATATTGGTCAGCGTAAACAAGGATTTAATTGGAATACAGTTTTATTTTATGATAAAGTTAGCGATTACATTTTACGTGATGGAGCTCGTTCGCAAGCTGGTATCCTATTAGCGGATAATGCCGATATTTACCGTAATGTTGATGCTACTTTGTATGGTGCAGAGTGGGAAGCTAGTTGGTCATTGACTTCAAATTTGGATATTACCAGTAGTTTGGCTTATGTTCATTCTGATAATGACACTGATGATAGAGCGATTGCCCAAACACCGCCATTGAATGGAATATTGCAAATGGATTATCATCAAGTTGGCTGGGGACTTGGAACTCGGTTACGGTTTGCTAGTAAACAAACTCGGATTGATTTACTTAGTAAACAAGAAGTTGGAGAAACAGCCGGATTTGGAACCTTAGATTTATATAGTAATTATCAAATAGACCAAATGTTTAGTTTACGTTTTGGAATAGATAATCTGTTGAATAAAACCTATGCCCAACATATTAGTCGCTCTAATTTGATGGACATGCAAGCAATTAAAGTCAATGAACCAGGACGTAATATTTGGTTGCGGATTAATGCTGAGTTTTGATGTATAATGGGTCGGATCACACACAATCCGACTCTTTGAATGAGTTTAAGAAAAAATATGAAATTAAAACGTTTTGCAGTAAAAGGTTTTAAAAATTTTCGCCAAGAAGTTGTGTTGGAAAATATGGGGGATGTTTGTGTTATTCATGGAGAGAATAATGTTGGTAAATCAAATGTGCTGGAAGCTATGCGGTTGTTTTTTACTGCCCGTCATATACCTAATAAAAATAATGTAGAACAACAACTAAGACAAAATTCTTTTAATATTAAAGAAATATTCACTTTTGGATTAAATAATCCTATAGATATTTCTGTAACTTTGGATCACGAAGTAAAAGATGACATTGCTATTTCTATTTCAAATAGAAATAATTGTTTTTTAGTGAAAAATAATCTAAATAATTATAATGATCAAATCACATCATATATTAACAATTTCCTTAAAAAACAATTTGAGCTAATCGGCGTAGATCGGCAAATTAATGATAAAGAAGCAGAAAGTAGGCGTTGTATAGTACCACAATCTCTTCTGCTACAACTTTACGATATTAAAGATTCTCCAGACCCAGAGATATTTGAAAAATGGGAATTATTTGTCTCAACCTTACAAAAATTTAATAATGTGCTTGGCGAAGGTGAGTTTATTTCCGTATTTGATCGTGAATCCAATCGTGCTAATTTGGTGTTTCAACCACAAACCAAACCTAGACGTAGAATACCAATTGAAATATTAGGTTCTGGAATTCAACAAGTAGTAGCTCTTATTGCTAGATTATTAGTTAGTGATGCAAATTTTATCGCAATTGAAGAACCAGAATTAAATTTACGTTATACCTTGCAAATACGTTTACAAGAAATTATTGCGGAAATAGTAAAAGCTCCAATAGGTCCTCAACAGATATTTTTAACTAGCCATTCTCCAGCATTTGAATTTGGTGAACATTTTTACGCTATGAAAGCTACTGATGATGGCCCAATAGTAGAACATCGCCCTATTAAAGATGCCCATTTATTTACTGAACATAATACCAGTGATTCTAATATTGGTAAAACAGCATCGCAATGTTATGTGTCTAGTGATGGTTTAGTTAAATTGCCCGAAGATATTTGTAAAGAACTAGGAGTTGAACAAGGAGGAGGAATTGTACCATTAAAACGTAAAGACAATAATCATATAGAACTCTTAACAAATGAGCAATTTATTGATTTACTTGAGCCAGACAATGAATGAAAATGAAGTTTCTGAATTATTACAATCTGGTAATTTAACTATTACGTTTGATACCAATGCACTTCATGGTGATATAAGATTTTTCAATATTTGTGACAAAATTGATAATATTAATAATAAACTTAAATATGATATTAAGATTGTTATTTCTAGTCTTGCTTATACAGAAAAGTTGTTTCACTTAAAAAGACAACATAAAGAAAAATATGATATTAGTCTCATTAATCAGGTTTTAGAACACAAAAAAGTTAATATTGTTCCATTTGAATATCGCCATGCAGAAGCTGTAGCCGAGTGGATTGGTACACAATTTCCAAATAAGAAGAAATGGCAAAATAAAAAACGTCAAGAAAGTATTGAATGTTTAGGTATTAATGAAAAAAGCTGTAATATTGACCCAGATGCCGGAAAGAAATGTGGAGCAAGAATTGATTGGTTGATTGCTGGTTATGCTCATACTGAGGATTACTTGCTAATAACTGATGATAAAGGTAAAGAGTTCGAAAAAGTTGAAAAGAAAACAACATTAGGAATTTTAGAACAGGTCTTAAAAGAATGGAATTATTAAAATTATATCTAGATTATTTTGTTTTTGGTATTTTGGGTTTTATGAGCTTTCTGATGTTAGCATTTGCGATTGAACGTCTGATTTATTATGCTCGCATTAAATCCAAATTGACAATCTTCCAAAATATGCCAGAGTTAGAAATTGCTTTGACTAATAATTTAACCACTATTTCTACTATTGGAGCAAATTCTCCGTATGTAGGTTTGTTAGGTACTGTGTTGGGAATTATGATTACTTTTTATGACATTGGTCAAGGCGGAAAAATTGATGCTAATACTGTTATGTTGGGTTTAGCATTGGCATTAAAAGCTACTGCTGCTGGTTTATTGGTTGCCATTCCTAGTATCATGTTTTATAATGGTTTATTACGCAAAGTTGAAGTGTTAAAATCCTTGTGGTTACAATCTCAATTAGATAGTGATAATTCCCAAACTCCATGAAAAAATTTGATCAAATTAATGTCATTCCTTTTATTGATATTATGTTGGTAGCATTAGCTATTGTACTATTAACAGCAACATTTATTACTCAAGGAATTATTGAGATAAATCTACCGACCGCTAAGAATGCAGTAGCAGAATCCCAATTAAAAACCATAGAAATTAGTATTGATGTTAAGCAACAATTTTATTATCAACAACAACCGAGTTCACTTGAACAAATTGCTCTTCAATTAGAAAAATTATCGAAACAAACACCCATCGTGTTAAAAATAGATAAATTAGTATCATTTGGTCAATTTACCCAATTAATAGATTTGCTGAAAACTTATCAATTGGATCGTTTATCAATCATGACATTACAATCATCCGAATGAGAAATATAAGTGCTGGTTTACTGATTTCTTTGATAATTCATGCTGGAATTGTTTATTTTCTGATTTATTTCCTGCAAATTCCACCTGCACCTGAAAAACTAAAAACTGTGCCAATTAGCCTCAGTATGTTTCAGCCAGAACCTAAGCCTGTTTTTAAGACTATTATTCCAGAACTTCCAACTATAGCTGAAAAAATACATTTAGATGATGATTTTTCTCTATTACCATTACCAATAATAAAGCCTAAAATAAAACCAAGGATCATTAAAGCTAGAGTAAAACCGACTAAATATAAGAAAAAAGTAAAGAGAAAAGTAAAGCAAAAAATTGTAAAAACCAAACGAAAAATCAAATCTCGTATAAAAGTTACTAAGATTAAACAAAAAACTAAGGTCAAACAAAAAACTAAAGTCAAACAAAAAGCTAAATCTCACCACTCTAAAATTACTAAAACAAAACAAGCTAAAACTGTTTCCAAAGCGATTAAAGTTAAACCGAAGAAACAAATTATTAAGGTAAAGCCAAAAAAAATAAAACCTCAAATAGCACGAAACAAAGCTAAAGTTGATAAAGTTAAGGAAGCAGAAAAGGATTATCGTAGAAAATTAAACCGACTAATTGCAGAAAAAAAAACTTATCCACGCAAAGCCAAAAGAATGGGACAACAAGGTGTAGTTAGAATGTCATTTACAGTATTAGCTAATGGAAAAATTAAAAATATAAAAATTGAAAAAAATTCTGGTAGTAGTTCATTGGATAAAGCTGCTAAAAAATTGATTCAAAAAATTTCAGGTTTATTACCGTTTAATCCACTAATTAAACGTAAACAATGGCAGTTTCATATAGATATTAAATACCAGTTGCATTGAAATATTATCCATGAATTGACTCATCTTATCCCATTAATTTTTTGATAAATTACCAAATAAATCTTGGAGTCTAAATTTACTTATGTTAAGATGAAAAAACTGGGTGATTTCAAATAATTTCGGGTTATGATGACTTTTGATAATTTATTAGGTAAGAATAGCCAATTTGCTGCTGTAATAAGAGCAGCCCGCTTGATTGCGAAGACGGATGTAACAGTATTAATCTTAGGCGAGAGTGGCACTGGCAAAGAACTGTTAGCACAAGCAATTCATCAGTATAGTGGTAAACAAGGTTCATTTATTGCTATAAACTGTGCCGCTTTACCAGAAGCTTTAGCTGAATCAGAATTGTTTGGCCATCGTAAAGGAGCTTTCACTGGAGCAACTGACCAACAGCAAGGTCGGATTCAAGCTGCCCAAAATGGTACTCTATTTTTAGATGAAATTGGTGAGCTATCGTTAAATGTACAAGCAAAATTATTGCGATTTTTAGAAAGTGGTGAATGTCAGATTCTTGGCAGTACTAAGCCAGAAATGGTTAATACTCGTATTTTAACAGCAACTAATCGTAATTTAGAAATTGAAATTCAGCAACAAAAATTTAGGGCTGATTTATATTATCGCTTAAATATTGTGCCGTTAGAATTACCATCTCTGCAACAACGAGAATCTGATATAGAGATGCTATTATATGAATTTACTAAACAATTAGCCAAAAATTATGATTTAGTTCAACCTACTTATTCTAAAGCTACCATTAAACAATTACGTTCTTACACTTGGCCAGGTAATATTCGAGAATTGCGGAATTTTTGTGAACGAATGGTAATCTTAAATAGTGGAAAAATCATAGAACCAACTAATTTACCAAGAGAGTTCTATTCTATCTCAATTCCTAATTCAACCTTTAATCTACCAGATGCTGGAGTTTGCTTAAAAACTTTGGAAATATCAATAATTAAACAAGCCTTAAAAAAAACCTATGGTAATCAAACTAAAGCAGCTCGTTTATTAGGTTTGACCAGAGATACGTTGTTATATCGCATGAAGAAATATGCTATCAAATAATGTTGACCGAATTAACTATTATATCAGCTTTTTTAGCTGGTTTATTAAGCACTGGCCATTGTATTGGTATGTGTGGTGGTATAGTAGGAGCTTTAACTTTAACCATTCCCAAAAATCAATCTCTATGGCTATATTTATTTAGCTATAATTTAGGTCGGATTAGTAGTTATACTGTGGCTGGATTACTAGTTGGTTTTTTAGGAGCTTCAGTTGCTGATCAATTTTCTTTGCATAATTACCATTTCATAATTCTTCAATTTTCCGGTATATTTATGATTATACTAGGTTTATATATGGGAGATTGGTGGAAAGGATTATCAGCATTGGAACGAATGGGAGCTCATGTCTGGTGTAAATTAGAACCTTTGGGACAAAGCCTTATTCCAGTTAAAAACCCTTGGCAAGCCTTTAGTTTTGGATTAATTTGGGGTTGGTTACCATGTGGTTTAGTATATAGTATATTAGCTTTCTCTTTAGCCTCATCTAATATTATGCAAGGTGGCACATTGATGTTAGCATTTGGTTTAGGCACTTTACCAACTACATTAGCTCTGGGTGCTACCACAAAATGGATCATAACTCTCACCAACAATTTCCGAGTACGTCAATTTACTGCAATATTGATTATAATATTAGGGTTAATTGTAATTTATGAAGCTGGATAAAATGTGTGTATTGTGTTATAGCATTTCCCAATTTACTATAACCATATAAGATTATTATTTTAAATAACTTAAGAGTAATAATTGGGTTTTAGTAATTAGAAATATTCTATACTAAACTTGAGTTAAGGAATGAGGATTTAATAAAATCCAAACTTAAACCTGCTAAGTTTTCAAAACCTAGTATGTTTGGATATTCAAGTTTTAGAAGTTATTAAATCCCTATTCCTAAGGAACAATTGAAAAATTACTTACAACTATTACCTTTCAGCTGTTTTTTAAAACATTCAACAACATTAACTGGTTCTGGTTCAACATCGGAAGCAATAGCCAAGTTATAACCTAAATAATGACTCCACAACAAAGTACTAAAAATCCTTTCTATATTTGAAATTCCAACTGGTTGATAAATATAACTAATAAAATCAGCTTGAGAATGTTTTTTGACAGCGATTACCATTTTTTCAAACCGTTCTCTGATTTTAGGATTATCATTTGGATCAGTTAATAATATAAAGGTATATTTTCCATTTGCCTTGATATAACCTTCCATTCCACAGCTTGTTTAAAACAAGATAAGGTTTCTTCAGTATTTCCAGAAAATGAACTACCAATAACTAAAGTTGGTTATAATGTTACTGTTTTTGATAAAAATCCTATGATTGGTGGTTTGTTAACTACTGGTGTACCTACATTTAAATTAGATAGAAATATACTAAAACTTCGTCATAAGTTAT
>DAOUSL010000145.1 GCA_030627235.1 Thioploca sp. | reverse complement strand
GATATTTATCCATTTTTTGATTATAACTTAATTTACTTTGAATTTACATTATTTATGGTTACATTTATAATACTTTGCGTAACTTCAGTTAGTAAGTAATCCCAGCAATGATCCAAAGGAGGGACCCGCTGCAGGGGAAGCTCAAGGACGTAAGTATTTTTCAGAACTAGCAGCAGTTGCACCAAAAGCAGGAGAATTACCACGTGTTGAATTGGATACTTCCGTAGGGAAAACCCAAGCAAAGAGTGCTTTAAACATCATATGGAAACGAGGTTCTTCCAGTAATGCTACAAGGAAAAGAACGAAACAGGGTGATAATAATTTTGTTATTAACGATGGTGAAAACTTTTCGTCTGTAGTGACTCGCCTCCGTGCAGCCAATACCGAACCCAGTCAAAAAATTGCCTCTGTCAGGCAAGTTCTCATTGATGTATCCGAAGGGGTACCTTCAGCAGTGTTAGCTGATATTAGATCTGCTGTTACCCAATTGATTAACAATGCCGAAGAAGGTGATGTTATTGGCATTCAGATGTTCTCTAAAAACGTAACGGAAATTGCGCCTCTCACCGTAATTACTGGAGAGTCTGAACGCAATGTGCTAATATCAACCCTTGGAAACATAAAGTCTGAACCTGAATTACCCCATCTTAACGATGCCCTGCAGAAAGCACTAAATAATTTACGCAGCGATAACACAGATGACCACTATATGTCTTCGATTTTTCTCTTTGCAAATGGGTACAATGCGTCAGATATTTTTAGCGCATTTGGCTCAATTGAGAAAGCAGGAATTCCTGCCTATATCTTCCATACTAGTCAGTCTTGGAGCAGCGATGTTGTATTGCGTAAATTGGCCAAAGAAACTGAAGGTGGTTATTACGATGCCAGCGATAGCAGTGAACTATCGGAGTTGCTGTGGGATGCTGAAATTGATTCATCACCAGCCGTTGATGTTAAGGTCAATACTGCCTTTAAACAAATCAATAAAGATGAAACATTACCATTTTATATTGATGACAGCTTGGGTGAGATTGAAATTACTTTGGATTATTCGGGTAGCACAAAAAATCTTACCCTGGAAATGCTCGGCCCAGATGGTACTACAAATCCTTTGACAGCTACGGACTACTGTGAAGAATTCAGTGAAGATAATTATACCGATAGCTTTTGCTTGATTGATTTTCCATCTCTAACCAGCGGATTGTGGAAGTTACACATCGTTGGCGGTAACGCGGATAACTATTTATACTATAATGTTAATGCCTACCCGACAGATAATCACGAGGTGATTTATGCTACAGTTAATCCACGTGGTGGTAATTACTTAATTGAAAAGGGTCAACCTTTGATTGTTGAAGCAAGTGCTGGTTCTCATTTTAAGATTACTGGGATTGACGTGAAAGGCGAATTAGAAGCGCCAGATGGTTCACAGGTAGCATTTACTTTAAATGACGAAGGTATTGCGCCTGATGCTAAGGCACAAGACGGCATTTACACCGCTGCTCTAGATGCGTCTAATGTTGGCGATTACGGAGTCACCGTATGGTTTGATAACAGCACTAATGTGGGCAGTTTCACAAATAAGGGCTATTCTTATGCGAGAGCAACGCCACCTATGAAATTGACTCCAGTCAATCAAGCGTTTACACGTAGTGCTTTCACTGCGATGACAGTGCGAGAAAAACGCTCAGATTATGATCGGGTCATGGACTGGTTGGAAATTGTACAATCGAATATATATGTGACTATTGGTATGCGTGATCTCGGTTTGTATGATGGTTATACTGCTGTGCGGCATTATCCTAAAAGCAATTCGGCGTTGGGTGAATTGAACGGAGTCATTCATAGGCATGATCCTGAAAGTAACAAAAATATACCAGTAGGTTCAGTGGCTGATTTGCTCCCAAATGCTAAAGAAGCGGGCTTTTAATTACAACAGTTAGGGTCGAGCTAGATAGCCATGTAGGGTCGGTGCAATGAAATGAAACCGACCAAACATAAGTCCAATCAATAATTTATTTGTTTATATCATAATGGTCGGTTACGCTTTGCTGCACCGACCCTACTTGGCTTGGCTACTTGGCTCCAAATGCACACTCCATCAGGATTATGTGGCAAAACACACTTACGCTCCTTACCTTCCGCATACTATTCAATAATATTTAATCTTTTTATACTAACTTTATTGTATCTTTTTTCATGTAATATTATATCACCCTTATATTCTATTTATTATACCAATAAATAACTCCTATAATTGTAAATTCCCAATTTCTAGACATACATAGTATAATAGTCATTAATTTTTTCACTTACATTAAAATAATCATGAAATTACTACTATTTATATTGTTAATCCCTTTAGTTGTAAATGCTAATCCAGTTTATAAAAAACATTGTGCCGAATGTCATGGCATTGATCGCTTGGGTAATACTGGGCCAGCTTTATTGCCAGAAAATCTGAGTCGGCTACGAAAAGACAAAGCTAATATAGTTATAAAACAAGGCTCAATTGCAACCCAAATGCCAGCTTTTGGAGATAAAATTTCGGATGCTCAAATTCAAACTTTGGTAGATTATATCTATACTCCCTTGCCAGAAATTCCAACAATGGGCATGAAGGAAATTAAAGCAACTCATGTCATTCATCATCCAATTGATAGTTTGCCTGATAAACCAATTTTTACTGCTGATCCACTAAATTTATTTCTAGTGGTAGAATTAGGAGATCATCATGCGACAGTATTAGATGGAGATAAATTAGAACCAATTCATCGTTTTAAAACTAGATTTGCATTACATGGAGGACCAAAATATTCTTCAGATGGTCGTTTTGTTTATTTGGCTTCCCGTGATGGTTGGATTAGTAAATTTGATATGTATAATCTTAAAACAGTTGCAGAAATCCGAGCTGGAATTAATACTCGAAATTTAGCAGTATCGGCTGATAATAAATATGTGATGGTAGGCAATTATTTACCTCATAGTTTAGTTATATTAGATGCACGGAATTTATCTCCAGTCAAAGTTATCGAAGCAAAAGATTCTCTTGGAAAAAGTTCTCGGATTAGTGCAGTTTACGTTGCTCCACCAAGACATAGTTTTATTGCGGCTATGAAAGATATTAAAGAAGTTTGGGAGATTCCTTATAGTGATAAAGCTAATTCATTACCAGTTTATTTAGGCCCAATGCACGATTATCGGCAAGATTCTGGAGAATATTCTTTAATCGATACTAGAGAATTTCCAATTCGACGCATTAAATTAGATGGATTTTTAGATGATTTTTTCTTTGATAAAAATTATTTACATTTGATTGGAGCAGCTAGAGATGGAGTAAAAGGGCAAGTTATAAATATGATTATAGGACGTAAAATTGCTGAGATCGATCTGCCAGGTATGCCACATTTAGGTTCTGGAATTACTTGGGATTATCAAGATATACCAGTATTAGCAACTCCAAATTTGAAAGAAGGAATAGTCAGCGTAATTGATATGCGAACTTGGAAGACTATAAAAAAGATTAAAACATTAGGCCCAGGATTTTTTATGCGTAGTCATGAAAATTCTAAATATGCTTGGGTAGACGTATTTTTCGGGCCTAATAAAGATGCAGTACATATAATTGATAAGCAGACTTTAGAAATTGTGAAAACCATGCGACCTACCAAAGGAAAAACTTCTGCTCATGTGGAATTCGACCGTTATGGTAAGTATGCCTTATTGAGTATTTGGGATATGGATGGAGAATTAGTTATTTATGATGCTGCTACTCTAAAAGAAATTAAACGTATACCAATGCATAAACCGTCTGGTAAGTATAACGTTTACAATAAAACTCGACTATCCAGTGGTACTAGTCACTAATTTGGGATTAGTTACAATAGGAGGTTAAATAGTAAATAACCACTGATAAAATTGGTGGAAGAGAAATATCTATTTAACCTCGCATACTTTAAACATATTTTCTTTGTATGGGATAAAAAATATTGGTAGTCCTGAAGGAAGCAATGGTGTATAATAAAAGATTAATTTAGAACCAAAACAATCAGTTGAAATAAATATATTTAATCTACTTCAGAAATATGAAGACAGAGTACTTGCCTTAGAGCCTGATATACCGTTCACTAAGAATATCTATCCAAACGGGACTTACGAGGAGCAAATGTTTTCAATTCTTTACGCAATTTATCCTCATTCCACTATCTCTATATTATTATAGACAGTTACACTAATATTTGGATAACTATTTATAATTAAACCATGAATGATATAATTGTAACTGAAATAACATCGCCGATAGGTTCAATATTTGCTGGAGCTACGAAACAGGGAATTTGTTTGCTTGATTTCACTGAAATATTGGAAACTAACAAGGTTATATATGGCAATAATAAGCATCTTGATAAATTAAAACAGCAATTAAATGAGTATTTTACTGGTAATAGGGAAAACTTTGATTTACCATTAGTTATTACTGGAACTAAATTTCAATTAAGTGCATGGCAAGCTTTACAAAAAATCCCATTTGGAGAAACTTGCTCTTATCAAGAACAAGCGATAAAAATCGGTAATCCTAAGTCTATTAGAGCTGTAGCAAATGCTAATGCCAATAATAAAATAGCAATTATAATTCCTTGTCATCGAGTGATTGCCAAAACTGGAAAATTAGCAGGTTATGGTGGTGGAATTTGGCGAAAACAATATCTATTAGATTTGGAAAAGAAATAATTTTTATTTCACTAATCTTATTGGTAATTATTAACTTAAAGTTACGCAAGCTAATTATTTTCATCATTTTGCGTAACTTCAGTTATCAAGAAATAAACTGATTATTAATCTCTATATTAACCAATAACTGAGCGGTATCATGAGTATAAATATTGTAAATACCATCAGTACCACTTAAATTCCAACCTTGTCCAACGGAATTAACCATATTACTTGCATCACCATCAATTATCAATTTACCATTGTCAGAAATATCTAGCACATCTTCAACTTGCAAATATAACTGATTATTTTCACCAGTAATATCAATTTTATCAATTCCTTGTAATTTTAATTGCGAAGAATCAGGTAGATTACGATTTTGTAACAAATTCAAATTTCCATCAAGACTAATTTTATCAGAATCATCACCACCATCTATATGAACTCCTCTTATATTTTGACCCAAAAAAAATGTATCATCACCTGCCTCACCAAATAAAATATCATCACCAGGAGTATTTTGAAATGTATCATCTCCTTGTTTGCCTAATATAATATCCAGCTCATTAGTACCATCAAAATTATCATTCTCAGAAGTACCAGAAACAACATTAGTAGGATTAACCACCACAGTAGATTGATCTTCTCCACCTTCCCCATCTTCCAATATATAGCTAAATTCTGCTGGTTCAGAACTAATCAGTGCATCAACAAATAATTGAATTTCATTACCAATCAGCTCAACATTTATTCCTTCAGTATTCGGAATTACCTCTGTAATATTAAGAATATCAGTCGGATTATTATCAGTATCATTTTGCAATAAGTTATCAACGGAAATTTTAGTATAGATATTGAAAGCTATTTCAACTTCGTCATCTATTGCAATTGGGGCAAGATTTTCCGTAACTAATTGAATTTCTCGGTTTATAATAGTTTCTAGTTTACTATCACCATCAGTCAAAGTTAACTGTAATTCACGAGATTCTAATTGAGGTTCAGAAGCAGTATTTTGATAAGTGACAGCCTGAATTAAAGCCTCAGTATTACTAGCATTAGATGCTTCATTCAAGCTAATCAACAAAGCTCCACTAATAAAATCAGTGATAAAACTGCCAATTTTACTTTCATTATAAAAAATATCTCCACCAGTATTACTAGCTACTTTAATAAATTCAGTATCTTCAATCTTCAATATATCATTTATAGTACGATTTTGGCTAATTTCTATTTCCAAACTCCCTTCAGCAAAATTAGGTGAATCATTGTCAATAATACTTATTTTCCCAATAGAAACCGGTTTATCTGCTACTATAAATATCAAAGATTCGTTTTCCTGAATCATATCAGGCGGAGAGGTATAAACAACAGTAACGGTTGTATCATCCGTTAAGTCGCCGTCACTGATGGTATAAGTGAAATCGGAAGTAAATATAATCTCAGAATCAATTAGTTGAGCATTATCACTAACTGCAATTATCTCAATTATATCATGATTACGATCAAGATCATTGGTTAATAATAGAGCGGTAGGAATTGGACTATCATAGATGCTTATTAAGTCATTCGTTGCAATTGGTTGAGAATTTTTCACCGTAAAAGTAACTACAGCAGTATCAGTATTTTCCTCATTATCAGACACAGAATATTCAAAACCTGCTTCACCTACAAAATTCTCAGTTGGAGTAAATTTAACTTTATTATCTTCCAATAAAACAGCAGTACCATTTTCAACTTTATCAATTGCTGTTATCTGTATTGGTTTAGAACTAATATAATTATCTAATAAAGTATCAAAAGTAGTAGTTATATTTTTAGGAATATCATCTAACACATTATCAACTGTAAACTCAGTATCTTTCACAGAAATAGTAACTAAAGCTGTATCTGTTGCACCACTACTATCTTGAATAGTATACTTAAAAATAGCTGTTCCAACAGTATCTGGGGTAAATATAATATTACCATTAGATTCACTAATGCTACCATTTTCAATCATTTCTGCATCAATAACTGCGAAACTATCATTATCTGCATCAGTATCATTTTCTAATAAATCAGCAGTTGTAATAGTTAATTGTTCGGTTACTAGAGTATTAAATTCATCAGCTACGGCATTAGGTTGATTATTAACAGTATTAGGCTGGTTATTAACAGTATTCACCGTGATTTGTACCAACCCAGTTGCACTAGCATCATGACCATCTGTAATAGTATATTCAAAACTAGCATCCCCAACATTAATTGGAGTGAATATAGCTTCAGCAGTAGTTAATTGCAGTGTACCATTTACAATATTATCTATTCCAGTAATAGTTAAAGTATCTTCAGGATTCGGATCAAAATCATTATCTAGTAAATTATTTGGATAAAGTATAATAGACTGATTTTCTAACATGCTTATTTCATCAGTAACAGCAACAGGTGTCAAATTACCAGTTATGCTAACATGAGCAACCTCAGAACCAATCTGATAATCAAAACCATTGTCATCAATCCCACTAAATTCCGAATTTCTAGTAAAAATAATGTTATCTATTTCAGTTGTTACCGTACCATTAATAGCTGTTACTATTGTAAAAGGAGCATCTTGAGGTGTTATATCATTTTTTAATAAGTCTGATATTGTAATTGTGATACTATCATTATTTCCCATATCAAACGCATCATCTTTAGCGATAATAGTTTTATCATCGTTTGGTGATTTATTATCTATCTGATTTTCATCTGGATTAGAATCATCCGGCATAGTATTTTTATCTGATTCTTGGTCGGGATCTGTATAATTAATTTTATCTTCAGAGTCTTCTTTTATATTCTCATGTGGTGATGGAATTCTATTAATTGGTTCTGGTTTACCTTCAAAATTCTCAATTTCTCTGCCAGTTTTAACTCGTTCAATTATTCTGTCAATAGCATCTGGTGGCGGTTTATCCAATACATCATCTGAATAAAGATTAGTGATAGGATGCGAATTATATGTAGCAGAATTATTTTCTACATCCTCATTTTTATCATCAGGTTCTTCATCAGCTGGTTCTTCTTCAACACTCTCTTGTTCTAATGCTTTTTCTACATTGGAGCTATAAGAATCTATTTGCCATTCTTGAGTATGATGTTTAACTTGTTCTTCAGTAAGCTGGATTAAAGTATGATTAGTATTTTCGCTAGGAATATATATCGATGTGCCACGTTCATAAACCAGAATTTCTCCTAAACTATAGTTAGAAATAATGGTTATTAATCCTGACATATGTAAGACAGTGGTTGAACCATCCTCTGCTATTTTAATTGTAATCTCACTACCTCGAATCCCAATTTGAGCCGAAGGAGTTTTAATTAAAGTATGTTGTCCTTGGTTATCACCACTGATTTTACCACTGATATAATGAAAAGAACCAGAAGATACAAAAGCTTCAAATTCTCCATCTAAAACATCTGGATCATAAACATATTTATCTAAACTGGCATTGGAATTAGGCCCAAGTTGGAATACAGTATCATCATTTAAGATAATTTTAATATGGCTATTATTAGCTGTTAAAACAATATCATGTAAATAAATTGGATCATCAGTAATAAGAATTCTAGTTGTTCCATCAATAGCTTTGGCCGTTATAGGAGCTTGACCTTCTACGATTGTGGAGACAATTCCGATTTGTTCTAGCTGAATATCTTGTGTGTTTTGCAGAGAAGACATAATTTTATACTCAAGGAATTATTTTTAAAATTTAGAACTAAATATTTAAATTTCATTGTGTAAGTTAAAATTGGTGCTGATTCAATAAAATGTACTAAAAATTGAGTACCATATTGTTGAATTTTATCCCGAAATTGTTGCCAACGTCCTTTAGATTGAACTAAAGTTCTTATAGCAAATTCTAATTTAAGTATAATACAAACTTAAAGACAATGTACAAAGCAATTGCGAGCATCAGAAAGAGTTTGTAAAGCTTGATCGATAAATGCTCAGTATCGAAAATAGGATTTTTTTAAGATAAGATTTATTTTTAGATCATTTCAATAAGATTAAGTTCAGGAAAGTAAGAGGGTAAATATATTACTCCAGATCTAGTTTAAGTTCTACCTAATTGATAAGTTTTGTATAAAAATTGGTAATTATTTAACATAGACCAAAAGTTTGATATGATAACAATAGTGTATACTATGTAATCTAAAACTTGGAGATATTTATAATGAAAATTATTATCATAGCGTTACTATTGGTTTCGTATTCTGTTCATGCTGCTCGAAACCATCATGAAAAATGGTATCAAGAACAATGGTGTCAAGAACATAATGGTAAAATGGAAGTACAAATGAAAGATAGTACCCGCTGTGATTGCGTTACTGAAACTCATGCTATAGAAATGGATTTTGCGGATAAATGGTATGAAAGTGTTGGACAAAGTACTAACTATTCCATTCAAACTGGTAAACGAGCTGGCATAGTCCTTATTTTGGAGTCTAAGAAAGATCAAAAATATTGGAAACAGCTTACTAGCCTTATTAACAAAGCAAGCTTACCGATTGATATGTGGGCGGTTGGTGAAGGTGTTTCTTCTGAAATGACTTATGAGGAAACAAATTATCAACAAGGAAATACTTGTAAGGAATTGCCAACTTTAAAAATGGAGGAGATAGATTCTTCTATTAAATGGTCGGTCCATATTCCATGTTTAGTTGATAAAACTGGTATTTTTGGAGAAATTCCAATGTGGGTAGATTTTAGTTCTAAGGGAAACAAGGATGGAAATTTTATATTTAATTTGGATGAATACGGCTACACAGTGTCAGAGCAATAAGCTTAATTAAAAGATATGGACATATTATTATGTGTTGTAAATAATAACTAAAAAAGTTACTTTTGACTAGTTCCCATGTACCAACGTGGGAATTCAGTCGTGACGTGCCAACGTCATAATTTAGAGGACGCTGGTGCGTCCGGAATGGGTTACCACTCTGGTGAGTGGGAACCAGATAAACCAGATAATTGTTGTTAATTCTTTTTTGTCTGAATCAGGATTTTCAGGATTTAAGGATTAACAGGATAAAACCCAAATCATAATTTTAAATTAAAGATTTTTAATCCTGAAAATTCTTAAATCCTGAAAATCCTGATTCAGACAATCATAATTCAGACAAATCACGACTCAGACATTTCCTCCCAAAACTCCAAACCCTCACCACCCAATTGTTTAGCCAAACCATCTAAAGCAGCTAGAGCTTGAGCATGACCGATTTTTTTAGCAATTGTATAAACTTATAACCAATGAGCCATAGCTTGTTGTTTATCTTTGTTAGTCCAATGAATATGCCCCATATTAAACAAAGTTGCACACATACCGGCTAAATCGCCAATTTCCCTTTGAATTTTAAGGGACTGTTGTAAACAAGTCCAATGCCGTTTCGTAATCGCCTTTAGCAGCATAGAGTTGCGAAATATTGTTCAGGGTAGTGCCTTCGCCAGCTCGGTCGCCAATTTTTTGCTCAATTTCTAGTTCTTTTTTAAGAAAAATTAATGAGTTATCATAATCACCAAGAACTTTATAAGTTGTACCTATCCAATTGAATATTCTATCTTTTAATGAACAACCACCTACTAAAGTAGGTGGTATCGTATAACAGCTAAAGCTGGCGATTAAGGCTAAAGCCATTTAAAAG
>DAOUSL010000451.1 GCA_030627235.1 Thioploca sp. | reverse complement strand
TCGTCTGCGGATAGCATTTACTTTACCTCGTATTGGAATGGCTTTGCTACTACAAAGAACTTACATCCTGTACCTCTTGCCTCATCTCGTAAAGCTTCATCTTCTGTAGAAAACACTGCTGTAATATGAGGTTTATCAGAACTTAGGGTATTCTCGCGCACGTTTATATACACAGTTCTAATTTCAGGTTTTATTGTAAGGTTAAGTACACTGTCGCTATCAACTAACGGTTCTGAATACCCGTATTTATTAAATTGCATAACATACTCATCACCATTCGGTTCAGTTGCAGCGAACACATAAGGATATGATTTATTCTTTATTGTATACAGGTACTTGAACGTATCGTCCTTATATTCGTCATTAGTTGTAGAAAATTCAGCCCCAGTTTTTCTTGCTTTTTTAATTGTAAACATTTTCATTTCTCTCTTTTCTTAATTGTTTCGTTAATTGATGTACCGAAATCGGCACTCGTTCTTTACAAATTTCTTCGTCAAAGTAAGTGACATACGACAAGCTATAACCAATGGACTCAAACGATATGAAATTATCATCATTTAGAGTTATTATATTTCCGTTAGTGAGCTTGATGACCATTCATTACCTACTTTGAGATTTTATTTATTCCTTAACTTCATTATAACATCTCTGTCCTTCTCCCATTGTAGTTTTATTTCTAGTGTTTCAATTTCTAAATCCTTACAGTCTTGTAACTCACTTAACAAACTTGGAACTGTTCGCTCTCTATCGTTTAGCATTAAAAAGATAGAGGTTTTAACATCTCCAATTCTATCAAAACTCTCATCAAACGCCATAAGAACAGAACAAGGAAACGTATGCCACACTACAGGGTCAATTTGTAATTCTGCCTCCACGAACGTATCAATGCTCGCGTTATTAGCACCTTCAAGGTTATATTGAGTCATTGCAGACTCTTTTTTGTAAGGAAGTGGTGGTTTAGAAAGGTTGTAATAAAATGAGCTAACACTGTGAACGGGAATAATATAACACTTTTTGTTTAAAGGTGATTCTTCAGCATAAACTATCTCATCATCCATCATACACGAGTCTGTATATTCATATTCTATGTCATCATGTGGAACAAATGTAATA
>DAOUSL010000239.1 GCA_030627235.1 Thioploca sp. | reverse complement strand
TCTTTTTGTAAATGAGTGGTTAAAATGGTATTAAAAAACTTGGGAGATAACCATTTAAAACGGGTTTTCTTTTTAATATAAATGGCATAAATTTTAGCAGCCTGTTGTTGAAAATCAGCCATTGTCTTTAAACTAACCTTACCATCTGCATTATCTGATTCCGCATCATCATCATTAAAACGACTATCAAAATCAGATAGGTCTTGTGTACCAATTGGAATATCTTTATCATTATTAATAGCATACAAATAAATAGCATTACGTAATATCAAGCGTTCTAATGATAAAATAAATACTTCGCCACTACTTTCCAAACGCTTAAATAGATTAGTTCGACAAAAACCAATTAAACGCTTACCACTGCGAGATAAATCTTTAATAATTTGTTGTTCAGTGTTAGAAACTTGTACGTTAGGTGCTAAATATTCTCCCAAGCCATAACGAGGCAAATTGAGTGCAGTAATCGTATTCACGACATTTTCAGAATATAATCGTGCATATTGATCATTTGGATCATCTTCAGTTATTTTAAAACTAATTGTTTTCGGTAAACGGCTAGGAAAATAAGCCCGTTCACCGTTTCCAAAACGTAAATATTTTCGGCCATTATTAGGATCAATTTCAGCATAATTTCCTTGGATAAAACTCCGAGTTCGGCGTACCATATATAAACGCATCAATTTACGCCAATCTTCAGCATGTTCACTTTTTTCATAGGCGGCTATGGAATGGATATCGCATTGATGCTTGCCATCAAATTGGGAAACACCGCCCATTTCAGCGATTAATTTTTCTGGACTAATACTGAGTTTTTTATCTTCCGGAATAAACAAACGTAATTGATTGGCTAAGTCTAAATAGGTTTTATTGTAGGGAGTTGCAGATAATAGGATGACTTTACAATCATTTCTTTCAATATAATCTTGAATATCTTTGTAACGTTTACTTTCACGATTGCGTAAATTATGGCTTTCATCAATAATGACTAAATGATAACGTTTTAAATTAGCTAACTTTTTAACCATTGTGACCGGTAACACTTTAACCATCTTGAGGTATTTATTACAATAACCTTGCCACATTTTCTCCAAATTTTTAGGACAGATAATTAAAGTTTCAAACCAATAAACATTTTCAAAGATTTTAGCCAAAGCAGTTGCCATCAAAGTTTTACCTAAACCAACCACATCCCCAATTAACACACCTCCACGTTGATTTATATGCCGGGCTGCTAATTGCACTGCTGCTGCTTGATAATCAAATAGTTGGTTGGAAAATTCATGTGGTACAGTAAATTCATTTAACCCAGCTCTGGCTTCTTGAGAAAGGTGATAGGCCATTTTTAGGTAAATATGATATGGCGGAATTAATTCCTCACGCGCCCAACTTTGTTCAATTATTTCAATCAATTGCTCTGAAATATCAAGACACCAACGATCTTGCCAGCGTTCTTCAAACCAAGCTGCTAGTTTTTTATTAGCATCTCCTTCTATAACATCAACATTGAGTTCACCTTGACCGGATAATCCAGAATAAGTTAGATTACTGCTGCCGATATAACCGATTATTGGACTAAATTGATCATCACGAAATAGCAGATACAATTTAGCATGAAGAGAATGTCTTAAAAACAATTTGATAACTACTTTTTGCTCTCGTAATTGATTAGCTAATTTGCGTAAAGTAGCTTCTTCCTGATTGGTTGGAGTGCTTTGAGCTAATTGCTCCCGAAATTCAATGGCACATTGTTTCTTGAGTTGAAATGCGGTTTGATTATCTATTGATATAGGTTCAGGTTTTGCCCAAGTCATTCCAATGAGTAACCGGCAACAATTCCCTTCACCACCAATCAATTTATCAATATGGGTATTTAAACTTTGCCAACCACTGAGTTTAAAATAACCAATACAAAAATCAGCTCGATAGGAAACTTTAAGAGTCTCTTGTAAAGTAGGTAATAAAACTTGTTCTATGTTGTCGAAAATATTTGGCATATTAAAAAATTAAATTATGAGATATTATGAAATCCAAACCTTCAGATTTAGCACACAGTAATTTAATCACGTCCAAATCTAAAGGTTTGGACTCCAAAAAGTAATAAAACTTATGGTTAAATAGGAGTTTGGGAACGATAAAAACTTTTCACTTTTCACTTATTAAAAACCCTACAACAGTAACATCATCCTGCCGATCATTATCATCTTTATGATCATTGAAAGCTTGCAGTATAATTTGTGATTGTTCTGAAAAAGATCGCTGATAATTTTCCAACAATAGATTTTTAAATCTTTTCCTTCCAAACTGAAAACGTTTTTTTCCACCTAACTGGTCTAAAAAGCCATCAGTTGATAAATAACAAACCATGCCTGATTCAAGCTTAATTGTATGATTAGCAAACTTGAATTTTATATCAGATTTTTTGTAACCTAAGCTTTGTTTGTCTCCTTTAACTATTGTTAATTCACCATTGTTAATATAATACAAAGGTAATCTAGCTCCAGCAAAAGTTAAGGTATTATCTTGCACCAAACAAATAGCTATATCTAAACCATCGTCAGACTTAGCATATTCAGTATCTTGTTGCAAAGAAGTTTTGACTAAAAAGCTAAGTTGTTGCAAAATTTCGGCTGGTGAATGAGAAGTTTGTTCTCGAATAATTCGGCGTAAATTAGTTGATACAATCATAGTCATAAATGCACCAGGCACGCCATGTCCAGTACAATCTATTACAGCAATAATAAAACCATTTTTAACCTGTTCTGCATATACCATATCACCACTTACGACATCTCTTGGCATCCATAAGAAGAAGTTATTTGGTAGGTAAGTTGTTACTTGCTCCATATTAGGCAATAATGAACGTTGAATAACTTCTGCATATTCAATGCTTCCCATGATAAATTTATTGGCTTCTTCAGCATTTTCTTTAGCTTTAAGCATAGCTATTTCAGCAGTTTTACGTTGTTTAATTTCATATTTCAGCTTAGAATTAGCTTGTATCATCCTCTGCACCATAGATTTTATGCCATTTTGAATAATTCCTATTTTATATTTTTGGCTTATTCTTGGGCTATTAGTATCTAAATGACCATGCTCAATATTTTTAAGATAATCTAAGACAGAATTCATTCTGGTTACATTGCTTTTTGCTAGAAAATAAGCAACAATGATCATGATAAAAAAGGTGATAATGATCGCAACTGATGAAAATTTAATATAGTTATTACGCTGTTGAAAAATCTCATTTTTTTCTATTTCAAATATAATTACCCAGTTCCAAGTTAGTGATTTTTTAAATACACTGAAATAATTCTTACCTTTTAGGGTATACTCCATGTTTCCTTCAGTTTCATCAGACTTAAATATATTTTTTATGAAAGAAACATTTAATAATTCATCCTTATTATAATGTTTATGTGTCAACAAATGGTTATCATGATTAACTATATCAATATGTCCTGTTTTGCCATACCGATATTCATTTACTTGGTTCAATATTTGATTCTTAGAATCATTGATATAAAATTCTATATCTTGTACTCCAGTTTCTTCTAAAGTAGCTTGTGCATTATTAATATATCTTTGAATATGAGAAATTTCATTGATAAAATTGCTTTTATGCAAATCATAAATAATCTCATTTATAATAAAATATCCGGCTAAAACGATAGGAATTCCTGGTAAGGATAATACTAAAACAGTTGATAAAAATATTTTAGAGAAAAGATTCATAGCTAATTTTGAATAGAATTAGATGCGTTCAGCCATTTTTAACAATGACAAAGGAATTCTTAAACCTAATTTATTGATTAATTTCATATTAAATATTGGCTTACCTTCTTTATTCTGAACTATTGGAATTTTGCTTGATTTAACTCCAGATAAAATTTTTAATGCAGTTTGTGCTGACCAATGACCTTGTTCTTCCGAACTTCTAGCAATCGTAATTGCAACCAAAGGAGCCATAAATCTAAGTAAAGAACCAGTAGGAATTTTAGTATTTTTTAGGATAAACTCTTGAACTTGTTCTGATTGCCAATTACTGATTCCAGCATAACTTTCTAAAATAATAATATCAACTTCCTGTTGTAATTGTAGATATTTTTCTTTCCATTTATCAAAAGTTTTAACATAATAAATTTTGTCATAGTTTATATTGAACAATTTTTTATGATATTTTGGCATTTTATGAGCGCTGATAACGTCACCACTAATAAAACCAATTTTACTGCCTTTAGCATAAGTTTGCAATTGTCTGATAATCTGTTTGATTAAAGCAATCTCAACCATTCCCGTAGCGTTAGAATACGGATAACCGTAAACACTAGCATCCCAATTAACTCCACAAAATACAAATGGTAAATCAGCATTTTTATAATAAGGTTCTACCACATATTTAGAAGCATTATCATCTGCCGCAATCACCACATCAGGTTTAAATTCTTCTATATATTGTTTAACTTTAAGTGCTGCTTCAAGTATAAATTCTGCACTAGTATTGCGTTTGGTATCCATTTCAATGGTTTTGAGCAGTACAAATTTCTCATCTGCCAATATAGCTTCTACACCACGTTGA
>DAOUSL010000470.1 GCA_030627235.1 Thioploca sp. | reverse complement strand
GGACGTTAGTAGGCTTTGAGTCAAACATTCTTAATCTACGGAAAACACCTACGGCATCTGGGGTTTGTCATAAATTCAGGGGGAAAAGATTCGTTTGCTATTTAAAACTGCCTGTGCTAAGAGACTTAATTTAAGCCGCCCTTCCGTACAAAATAACACATTGTCTCCCTTCCGTACAAAATCCTTATATATGTCTCCCTTCCGTACAAACCCTTATATGTATGTTAGTCCTCGTATTCCATTATGTTCATAAAGAGGTCTGACACGTCTAGGCTACACCTGTCTCCATACGCCGGTTCATGGTCTATCTTTATTATAACTAAGTTTTCTTCTACCTCTAATTGCTCGGCTATGGAGAGCTTTCTCCACCACGATTTAACGTGGACTAGCTTGGGGCTTGCGGCGTAGACGTCGCCAGAGGCGGCGTTGTATGCTTGGTATCTGTAGCGGGCTAACTCTTCTAAGTAGTCCAAGTCGTCCTCCCATACTAGCCCCTCAGGAAGAGACAAGCCGTCTCCTTTGGCGTTTAAACATATATTGGGGAAGAGCCTAGCCTGCTGTAAGGCAGGGAACTTCTTAGTTGTGAAGGCATTCATTACCTCCCTCAAGTGGTTTAACTCGATTCCTACGTACTGGACGTTGGTGTAATTATCGCTAAAAAATAGAATAGTCATTGTCGTTTCCTTCTTGGTTAGTGTTGGTTTGAAACTCGGACATGTCCGAGTTTTCATTTTCGTTTAAGGCTGAGTCGCCTTAAACACGTAATCTAAAAAGCCTACGCCGTACTCGGCTACAAGGCCCATTAAATAGGGGTCGTTAAAGACGAAAAACATGAAGCCTAAGGCCATGCTTAGGCAGGCCATGCTTAGGCAGGCCACGGCCTCGTCCTTCATTGTTTCCTTCGTCGTTTCCTTCATTGTTTCCTTCGTTTCGTGGCGGCCCTTTCTTAGGCTGACGTCGTGTAGAATCTTGTTCATTGTGGATAAGGACATGTTGTCTCCCTT
>DAOUSL010000261.1 GCA_030627235.1 Thioploca sp. | reverse complement strand
CTCCGGATAATGCAGGATAACCACCAACTCCGCCAACTCCAAAGTCACCATGACACATTGCACATTGTGCATCGTAAAGTGTCTGACCTAACTCAACTGAACCTTCTGCAATTTTTTTAGTACCATCTTCATTTAGAACAACTTTACCATGTTTCATGTCATATTTTGGTAAACCTGTACCATCAGGCATAACATCAATATTCCATGCTGCAATTTCTGTTGGTGTTGGTGTTCTACCATAAGTAAAACCTTTTATTTCTTGTGTATTTACACTATATGAAGTATATTTTCCATTTTTTGTTTCATAATAGTTTCCACCATCAACTGCAACTTTATATTTTGATTTATATTCAATTTTATCACCAACTCTAATAAGTGTCATATTTCCAGAAGGAACAGATGTAATACCTGCCGCCGCAATAGACTTATATCCTAGCTTATCAACTATTCCACCAAGAGTATCACCTGCTTGTACTGTATAAATTGCAGCATTTGCTGAGATTATACCAAAAGAAGCAGCAATACCTAAACTAATAATCGCTTTCTTAAGCTTTGTGTTTTCTAATATGAACATTATTTACTTCTCCTTTTTCTGTGACTTCCCATGTAACATTTGCATTTCTATGGTAAACAGACTCAACACCTTGTTTAGATGTTTCTTGATCAATAGTTGGTTGAACACTACCTAGATCATCAACTGCCCTACTCGATAATAATATAGGCTTACCATCCCATCTCATGACATAAGAGAATCTTGTCCATGATTTAGGTAAAACCAAACCTTTTAAGTTTGCCTTAATCCAATTGTCTCCACCATCTAATGTAACATCTACATCAGTAATAGTACCTTGACCAGACCATGCAATACCTTCAACTTCAACTAAATCACCTGCTTTTAAATCGGTCCATGGTTTTTCAGGACAAGGACTAGTGATAACTGAATTAACTTCATTTATCCAAAAGAATTGGATTGCTTTACCACTTTTTTGTAACATTGTGTATTTAGATGTTTCTTCTTTTGAATGCCAAGGCTTATCAGAAAATTCTAATCTTTTTAGCCATTTAAGATTTAAGTTTCCTTCCCAACCTGGAAGAAGTAATCTTAAAGGATAACCTTGTTCAGCTCTTAATGCTTCCCCATTTTGTCCCCATACTAACATAGCATCATCAAGTGCTTTTTCTACAGGAATTGTTCTTGGATTTCCAGCATTATCACTACCCTCTGCCATCATCCATACAGCATCATCTTCTAATCCAAGATCTTCAAGAATTGTTTTAAGCATAACACCAGTCCATTGGGCAGAACTCATCATACCTTTTAAGAATTGAAGATTATTGTATTGTGGTGCTCTCCAGTCAGTTGATCCATTTGCAGGACATTCTATAAAGTATGTTCTTGTTTCACTTGGGTATCTTTTGATTTCATCTAAAGTTAATACAATCTCTTTTTTTACTTTTCCATGAATCATCAATCTAAATTCATGTGGATCTACATGTGCAGTTCCTCCATGATTTCTTGTGAAAAATAAACCATTTGGTGTAATTATACCTTCAGATTCATGTATAGGTGACATTATAACTGTCGCATACTCATCTCCAGAAGACAATAATGGGTCGTTTCTTCTTACATTATTATGTTCATAAGGTGAAGGTAAACCATATCTATTTTTAGTTGACTTATCTCCAAGTTTTATACCCCACGGTGCATCTCCAACGATAGCCTCATCATTAGCTAAAACTTTTATAGGATCTAAAACACTTGCTGCCGCAATAGCACTAACAGATAGTGCTGCAGTATTTTTGAAAAAGTTTCTTCTGCTAGATACTTCTTCTACAGAGCTACCATCTTTATTATTTAATGATTTTGTAAAAATTTTTTTAATTTTATTCATTAACAATTCTCCTTATTTAAATATATTAATTAGGCATATTATATACCAACTAATAAATTATATCTTATTTGTGTCATAATTGCGTCACAGCTTTAAACCCATATTAATTTATAGATTTCCAAAGCTACCCTTATTCTTCAAAATCACTAATTTTTTTACTTTTTCCAACAATAATCTACAAATTATTTAAATCTTACATATCTAATTACTCCAATAATAATTTTACTACTAATTTTACTTGATTTGTCATTTTTTAAGCAATAGTGTAGTGCCTTAATTTTTCTGATATTAATATTTCCTAAAGTAAAATTACTATTCAAGGCTAACATTGTAAGCCCTTTGTCTAATATTATTTAACAATTCAATAAACTGCTCATTAACCTTTAAAATGGTTTGTCTTGCATGATTTATAACTTTACCAGCTATATTGTAAAGTTTGTATCTGATTGTTTTTATTGTATGTTTTTGTAAATTTTTATCTAAAATTTGTTTGAATAATAAAAATAGATTGTATGATAAAGTTCCTATTGCAAAATAAAAAGAGTTAGCTTCAAAGTTAGATGTAGGCAAGTATGAAGCATTAAAACCATTTTTCAGTTCTTTGATTTTATTTTCACTAGTTTCACCTCTTTGCCTATGTGATTTTATAATCTCTTCCGGGCTTAGTTCATCATCATTTGTAGCTATACAATAATGTAACTCTTGATAGTATTGTGCTTTTTGTTCATCAGTTAAAATCTCTTCAAGTTCTGTAAACATGGGTGTTATATCTTTTTTAACAATTAATAATCTAAAAGCTTTTTTAGTATCACCCATTGTGTGTACTACATCTGCTACTTTTTCTATTTTACTATTTCCCAATTGTTTCCATTCGTTATTTTTTACTTGATCTATAGCATATTGAATACTTTTATCTAATGGTGCTGATACTGTGAACTTTATCTTTTGTTCTTCACAATAATTAAATATTTTAGCTTGATATCCTGCACTATCTATTCTCACTCTATCAAATCTCGTGCCTAAAGGAAGTTGCAATACACATTGTTTTATAAATTCTAAGTTTTTATCAGCAGGGGCAACATTACCATCTCTAAAATCAACATCAATTACATAACCACCATTAATATGTCCAACCATTGGCATATATCCAGGTTCTTTTAAATAAGAATATTTAGCTGTATTTTTATGAGCTTCAATAAATGTTGCATCAATATCTAAAATTAACTCTTCATCTCTAACTGATTTAAGAAATCTTTTTAGTAATTTTCTGTTTATATTTCTGATAGCCTCTTCGCCATCTTTACCAATCTTGTGAAGATATTTTATTACTGCATCTGCAGTTGGAATTTTATCAATTTTTAAAATTGTTTTTAAAGCTTCATCCATACGAATCTCTTTAATATCACTTATTACCCTACCACCACTATGTTGCATAAGTATTATTGGATAGATATAATCAAAAGGATCGTAGGCTTTATGGTGTTTAGATGGCTTTATTTCACTATTACATAAAGTTTTTAAATTTAAACCTTTTAGGTATTCGCCAAATATTACTACACCTGTTCTTGGTGTCAATTTTTCATTTGTGGTTTCAAGGGAGAAGTTTAATATGTTTTGCATTATAATTGTATCCTGTTTAAGAAAAATTACACCCATTTGGTGAAAGATTTAGGGTGTAATTTTTCTCTTTAAAGTACCTTATTATAGCGGTTTATGGCTATTTTTCTGATTTGGTATAAATTAATTAGGGTAAAAAGTTATCAAAAACTCTTTAATATTAACAATATTTATCTCTAAATCATCTTGATTTATTAATTTTGAATTGTCTTCTGTTATGATAGTACATTGAACATCTTGAAGTTT
>DAOUSL010000392.1 GCA_030627235.1 Thioploca sp. | reverse complement strand
ATATAAAGGGGATTTATAAATGCTATCCGCAGACGAATTACAAAGAATTAAATCTAGCTTACAAAGACAAAAGAAAGCTAATAGTCAAATTGTATGCGTACCACGAAATAAATATTTATTACCTGATTTTAATGAAACTGGTAAAGTGCCTAAGAGGGATAGAAAATGAGTAGAACTTTCAATGTTCGATGGCATAAGCAAGATATGTTGCTGGCGATGAATAAACTGGCTATATTAGATATAAAAGAAAGAGAACAAGAAATTAAAGATTTAGATTTTGCTGAATATTTAAAAACTGGTAAATTTCCAGAAAGAGGTGCGTTATCAAAATAAAGAAAATTGCAAGCATTAAAATTAATAGCTATAAGTTCAATGTCATCTGGGACAAATCTCATAATGGTGGAAGTTTTGATTATGGCAAAAGAGAAATTATCATAGGTATATTATCAAACTCTAATGAAGAACTGTTTATGATTATTTGTCATGAGCTTATGGAAATATGTGCTGTTGAAATGCACGTTAGATACAATCGACCCGATTGCTCCACCGACTATCTGTTTTCGTATGACCATAGACAACATGACGTTATGATTAATATGTTTTCAGGATTATTACAGAGGTTTATAAAATGTTAAATGAGCAGTCAATGAAGAATATACCATTATTCATCGCAGATTTACAAAAAATGTCACAAGCCGTATATTTAGCATGTGATGCTGAAGTTGCATGTGACATATCACTGAAGGTAAATAAAGCAATTCGGCTAATTAATGCACTTGTGGAAGATAATAAGGAGTTAAGAAAATGAAATGCTCATTCTGCGGGAAACCAAAAGACAAAGTAAAAGCACTTGTGACTAATACGAAAGGAGATCATTCAATTTGCAGTGAGTGCGTTCATAAGAATGTTAGAATATTAGAACAAGCTAATGAATGGGATGTTATACTACCTTTTCAAGAACCTTTAACTTTGGCATAATAATATGAAACTATACTGCGTTAAATGCAAAAAGATAATTACTGAGTTTTACGAAACCACTTATAAAACGTATGTGTTTATTCAGTGTATTTGGTGCGGTATGTTGCGAGATGGTAAAGATTTTAATGCAACACATATAGATAAGGAAAATGAAGATGAAATCTAACCCATACGAGTTTTCAATTTCGTTAAATGAATTAGAAAAATTAGTGAAGTTTGCTAAAGAGCGAGGTGAATTGATTTTAGGTGAAAAGTTAGTTTCCGTTTGCGTTATAAAAACAGGTATTGCTGACCATATTTCTGTAAAAGTTGACCAATGGAGTGAGGAGTCGTTTGATGTTAGTGATACGAAGCGATGGTAGTTGACAAACATTAGCGTTTGGTGATATGGTGGTGATGTGGATAGGGTATGCAACCTGAAACAGTAGAACGCTTACT
>DAOUSL010000441.1 GCA_030627235.1 Thioploca sp. | reverse complement strand
TTTACCACCATTGGCTTTGATAGTTTGGTAGTCAATTTTATCGTGGGGAATATTGTGTGTTCTGATATAACTATTGACAGTGCCTAATGGTTTTTCTAGGAAGTTAATGATGTCTTTCTTGGTATATAATTTATCTTCTGGAAATGAGGTTTTTAAACCATATTGCTTCATCAGAGTTATACATTGCTCTTGTACAGTTTGTTGGATGTTGGGGGTGAGACCACAGGCTTGTTTTATGACAGCATCTATGGCAGTTCTTGCTAAAGCACATAACAAAAGTACGCATCTTCGTCCAATATGAAGTTGGTTTTTTTGGAGAATATTATTTCCTCCAGCCATAGCATATGCGTGAATTATTGCTTCAATAAAATTACTGTTGTAAACAACAATTTTTCTATTGTTATAATGGCTACCTTTTGCGTCTACCATTACCAAAGTAGTCGCCATGTTTAAATCTTTATCAAAGAATGGTTTAAGTGATTTTGGGACTCCAGTAGTCGCCATGTTTTTTAAAGCCTTATTGTTCATTCCTAACAATTCAGCAACTCCTCTTTCACTCATGACAGGAGTACCATTATTTAGGATATAAACATCACATTTTATTCCGGGGATTAATTCAACTTCCCCATATTTAACAGCCTTTAGCTCTTCCATAATTTACCTTAATCAAATTTAGTATCGAAGTATTAATTATATTCTTTGGTTGGGATTGCTGTCAAGTTAAGTTACTATTTTTCTATTATTATAGTGGCTATTTTTTGCAGTTACTTCTACCAAAGTAGTCGCCATGCCTTGTAGGGCTTTATGATTCATACCCAAAAGGTCAGCAGTACCACGTTAACTTAAACATGCTGTGCCATCATTTAACACGTATCCATCACAAATAATTCCAGGTATTAATTCAACTTTACCGTAATGTACGGCCTTTAGCTCTTCCATAATTTATCTCGTTAAGTTTTAATATCAAAGTGGGATTATATTCTTAGCTGGTGATTGCTGTCAAGATGTTTGGAATAAGTTGGGCTATCTATAACTAAAATTAGACGTTCAAAACTTTAGGATAAATAGGTTCAATATTATATAGTTTAACAACTTTACCCATTTTGGTTTTAAGGATGCCGTTAAATAGTTGTTCTGGAGTTATTTTATGATGAAAACGAATAATGCTAT
>DAOUSL010000356.1 GCA_030627235.1 Thioploca sp. | reverse complement strand
GGACGTGTCAGGGCAATTATAACCGTTTCGCTGAAAAATTGATTAGTTCACGGAATAAGGACGTTCCGGGGACATCATGAAATCTCTGCGAAACTCCTTTGCTTTATTTGTTTTTTATTATACATCACTACTTCCTTCAGGACTACCAGAATTAATTATGGAATGCTTGGTTTCCTTTTATCATCCTAGCCTACGTGCTAAAGAAAGAAAATTTTCACCATTAAATGATGTACAGGATATAAACTATTAATTTTGAATAAAGTTATATAAGATGTTATAATTTTTATACATAACACAATCTATGAGAAAATATCATGCCAAAAAATTTATACATTGTAGGAGCAGGTGCTAGTAGTGAAGCAGAATTACCTACTGGAGATAAATTAAAACAAGAAATTGCACAGTTTTTAGATATTAAATTTATTGATGATGATTATTATAATTTCCATAATAATGATATAACAGAAAGTAATATATCACAAGCTATTAAACTGTTTGTTAATTCAGCAGTTACTAGAGATATACAACCATATATATATGCTGCTCAACAAATTACAAAAGCTATGCCTTTAGCAATATCAATTGATAATTTCATAGATAACCATAATGGTAATAAAGAAATTGAATTATGCGGAAAATTGGCAATTGTACAATCTATTTTAAACGCTGAAAAAAATAGTCTGCTTTGCATAAAGAATTATAAACTTGATTTTAAACAGATTGAAAATACATGGTACGTCAGTTTTTTAAAACTTCTTACAGAAAACTGTACTAAAGAAAACCTTTCTAGTCGTTTAAAATCTATTGCTTTAATAGTATTTAATTACGATCGTTGTATAGAACATTTTTTGTACAATGCCTTTCAAACTTACTATGGTATTACTCCACAAGAATCTGTTAAGTTTGTTAATGAAATAGAAATATATCATCCATATGGTACAGTTGGAAATCTACCTTGGCAAAATACCAATAAATCAATTGAATTTGGTGAAATTCCATCGCCAGAACAATTATTAGAATTAGCAGGTAAAATTAAAACCTTTACTGAAGGTACAGACCCAGATTCTAGTGAAATTGATGATATACGTAAAAATGTGTTGGAAGCTAATAATATAATATTCTTAGGTTTTGCTTTTCATGAACTCAATATGAAATTGATGTCACCAAATGAGTCATTACCTGAACAATTTGATATTTATGGTAAAGAGCCTGAAATTTCATATTTTGGAACGGCATACGGAATGTCAGACAATAATTGTAATATAATTAAATCAGAACTGAAATTTTTTAGATATAATGATGTTCTTACTGATGAGGATTTTAGTAATAGTAACATGTATATAAACAACAAATTAACCTGTTCCGGCTTATTCAATGAATATTGGCGTAGTTTATCATTAAATTAGTCCATAACACACGCCTAAAAGTTATGTTGCCATTAATCATACACATAACTAATTCAAAACATGCATGTATTAAAACCCCAAGAATATCATATCGAACAACAGCCATATTACGCTGCCGTTAACTCGTAAGCTGTATATTTAATTAATAAATTGTAATTTGGTAGGATGAATAAACGATAGCATCATGAACCTTATCTAAACTTAAATATGTAAAATATTATTAACTAAACTAATGTCTGTATATTATTTGGATAATTGTTAATTTACTCATTTTTGAACAAGATTTGGGGTAGTGTTATAGATGTAATGCCAAGATAAATTATATTAAGAAAAATATTTATTATAATGATGAATAAAAGAATCCCTACCCAAATTGCTCCAAATATGGTTTACTAATTTTTTTGAAAAGGAAAGAGTTTTTCTCACAAGACGT
>DAOUSL010000185.1 GCA_030627235.1 Thioploca sp. | reverse complement strand
GGTAATTCAGGAACACTTTGTGTCCAACAACGCTAGTGCATTAATGACTGCATTCCCAACGAAGCCGTTGGGAACGAGGAAAAAAACTTTAGCTTTATCATTGACTAAAACAACATGATTACCTTGTTGGGTTAGGAAGAATAAACCTGCTTCTTTAGCTTTTTCTATTAATTTGTGGTTACTAACCATGCTCGCTATCACACCATATAATTTAAGTTCTTGATAATAAGGGAATAAGGTTCTAAAATTAGGTATTTTTTTGGCTAACATATGTTCTATTAGTTTAGGATGTGCCTTGTGTTTAACTTCAACAATGGCAATGCTAGTTTCATTAACTAATACTATGTCAAATTCATCTTCTAAACCTATTAGCTGGTAAGTTACGGTATATTGTATCAAAATGTACTCTTTCTAAATTAGATTCAGAAATTAGACTACGATAGAAAAATTCTTCGGCTGAATCTCCTGTTGGCAATATTACCGACTAAGGTTGCGATTCTATCTAATTTAGCATCGGTTTTAGCTAGTTGTTCATCAGTTTTCTGTTGAGAGATTGCTAGACTAGCTACTAGTTCTTTTAGTTCTGTATCAGTCATGGTTTTTGTTAATTTTGTTTGAATATTAGGATTTTAGGTAAAGGAAAATTCAATAATAAATAAGTTGCATCAGATATAATTTGATATAACATTTTGGTTTATAGCACAATTATTCATGTTTAAAACTCACAATATTTACACAACCATCACACATTTTTTGTAAACGAAAAAGAGTTATTGACAGTTTTTTACCTTGTTCTTGCCATTTTATTAGCGTAGGGTCATCTTTTGCAAGTTTGTTCTTAATACCACGTTTTTTCATAGATTTATGCCATTCTTTCCGAATAACCTTTCTTTGTTTCTGAGTAAGATTATCTTGTTTGGCTAACATGATTTCATATTGTTGTTCCAAGCTTTTATCCGGCTTATCGCTAATTATTGTATAAATAGTTTCTTTACCAGTGGTAGTATCTAATTCAAACGACCATTTTTTAGCCGGTACAAAATACTTTTTGCCTTGTTTTACTGGGTTGATGTTCTTCTTATCAGCATTAGTAAAATTAGTTGTTGGAAACAAACGGAAAATTTTGTTAGCAGAATCAATTTGGAAAATATATACATACTTTTTTGCTGGTGGTTGGAAAATTACTTTGTAAGTATCACTAGTTTTAACACACTTCTTTTCAAGATTGTTTTACCAAAAGGTTGGGCTTCACCTTGACCAGCGGAACGATATAAATAACTGATTTTAAAATCAGAAGTAAGCTCTTTTTAACTCCTCTTGGTGTTTCAGAAGCAATTGCATTCATTGAGTCTATCGGACAGCTACTTTCTTCAAAATAACATTTTTCGATGAATAGGCTAACAATGGTTAATAATAGTCCAACTACGATGGTTAGGATAGTTTCTTTCATAATTAATATTTATTTATTTCAATAAAATGGTAAATCCAACTTATTTAAAATTGTTTGGGAGTTCGATATAAATAATGATCATGGTTTTCTGCAAAATCTTGGATTCCAGTATCAACTGCAATTATTTCAATATCAAGTTCATCCCATGATTTAAAACAATGGCATTTCGCCAATAATCTCATTACGTGATATCCAAGGTGTTTGTTTGCCATTAGTGTGTTTATGCACATTATATTTGATGCTACGATACAGTTCACTCAGTTCAATAATGCCATTTTTATTCAAATCGGTGGTTTGCCGTTCTGTAGTTAAAGCTTGGGTTATCATATAGTTAAATACTCCATGTCCACCACCAAATTGTAAACCTTCTAGGCTAGATTGTCTACCTTTGGAAGCATCTATGATTACCATACCAGTTTTACCTGATTTCATTAATTCGGCGACATATTTATCATTCGGCACGACAGTTTCTTGAGAGGCAATTCCAGAATGACACGCATCCAAAAATACTATAACTTTTGCTTTGGATTGTGCTAATAGAGTTGCAATTTTTTCCCAAGCTAACCCGGTATTTTCAAAATCTTCAAGTGAGGTTTGGGATGTTAGGAAATAGAATTTATCATTAGAGCCTTTATCGCCATGTCCCGCAAAATACAGCATAATAGTATCATCAATCGTTGCCTGTTGGATAATATTGCTTAATACTTGTTGGATATTATTCGATGTTGCTTGCTGATCCAAAAGTTGTTTTATTACAATATTGTCGTATTGCTTTGCTGGATTTAACTTGATTGTACTGGAAAATGCTATAATGTCTTATTTAGCATAGTCAAGGTTATTTTTGGGTGGTAAGTTGGGATATTTATCAACTCCAATACCTAATACATACAGATTATTACCTTTGGCTTTGATTTTGGAAGCATCCACCATTAAGCTTTGAGGAATGCTGCTGTAACCTTGTTCGTTATGGGCAATCGCTGTAATCCAGTGTTTACCACGTTTAAGTTCAATAGGTACGGTGGTCTTTGCTTGTCTACCATTGACGGGAATTTCTGCTATTGGAACTCCATCTATAAATACCCGCAAATTGCTTAGGGGTAAAATTGATGTTGCGGATAATTCAATGGTGGCTTGTTGGGCATAGTTACCAGCATGGTTTAATACCATTTCTACATTTGGTGGTGGTAATAGTTGAACTTTGGGCTTGTTTACGGTTTTGCCATTGAGAATCGCTTGGATAATATCAGGGCGTTTGAATTTGGATTCAAATTGGTTAAAAGCAAAATGTTGTTTTATGCCGGGGTAATGCCAAGTGATATAATAGGCTCCTTCACGAGTGCCATCATAAAAACCATCATCGGTGTATAAGCCGTTTAGGACTCGTTGTTGGCTGGCGATGTCGTAGAGATAGAAATGTCCGCTTTTGTTGATTTGAAGAACAAGTTTATTGTTTTTAGAAAGATGTAATGATTCAATATCTTGAACTTCTTCAATATTAGTAAAAAAAGTTTTTATATTATTCTTCTTAACATCAAAGGTTATAACTGAAGAACCATCAATAGAAGCTATTAACATAATATAATTTTCTGAAAGAAAAGCTCTAATTTCATCATTAGAAGATTCACTTATATCTAACGGAAAATTTTTATAAATCATTTTATGATCATATTTTTTTAATAAAATACTTTCAATAGAAACTCCTTTTTTATGATTATTAAACATATATAAATCTCCAGATGTATTAGGGGTACTTGCTGCACCACCCCAACATCTAACTTGGATAAATAAAAATTCTTGATCTTTGTTATTCCAATATTGATATTTAAATTTATTTTGTGTTGTAACACATTCATCATCATCATTATTTTTTTTCCTATTAAGAATTTTAGAAATGGTTATTCCTTTCAAATTAGGATGACTTATTTTTAAATTATTAATTGCATCTTTTTTTACATCTTGCCAATCGTTTTTTTCTGATGGTTTGTAATTTTTTTGAATTACCAAATTCATGTCACGTAATCTATTTAAGAGGCTTTTTGATGAAGTATTCTTTTTAATAAAATTAGGTACGTTATCTTTTGTTAATTGCAACGTTACCCCTCTATTTATAGTATATCCACGAATGGTAGTTTTATCTTTATCAATAGATGCCATTTTTGGGGTTTTATATAACTTATTTTTAACTAAAATAGGATAGTTGAAAAATTGAAGCATACCACGTTGTGGTTTATGAGCAATATTACTTATTTTAAAACTACCTTCTATTTCCCACATTTTAGGGGTTGATATTAATATAGGAAATTCTTCATATTTAATATTATTTTTATTTAAAAAAAATTCGTTTCCAATTAAGCTTAAATGATAAGAATCATCACTATAAATACTGCTGCAATGCAATAAAGAATTTTCTAATTCAATATTAAATTGAGTACCTTTCCAAGCACTATAAGCATGTGCAGCACCATCTATAATAAAAATATTATTTGTTTCTAACCAAGGCAAAATAATATTTAAATATCCCCATATTTCAAAACCGATCATCAAAAAAGAATCATTTTTTCCCCATGCTGCAACGTTAAAAACTTTTCTAGGCTCATTAATAATTAATTTTTGATCTAACAAATCAATAATTTTAAGTGGTGCCTCTGGATTACCCTCTTCATTAGTACCAGTTAAATACCCAAGAAACCGTGAACCAGGCGAAAAATTCGGCTCAATTCCAGCACGTTCAAACAACAACTCACCCGACTTCGCATATAAAACCTGAAAACGCTCTTTAAACACACGCACCTCATAATCTCTGGAAGGTGACAGCAAAACTTTATCCGGTTGTTCAACACCAACTCTATCTTGTACCACAAGCCTAGGATTCTTACGTTCCTGCATTTCAAAAGTAACTGAAGTATCACTACTTTTTGATGAAAAAACAATATCACCTTTTTCACTCACCACCAAATAAGCCCAGTCAAGCTTAAACTCACCAGCAATTAACGGTCTTATCTGAAAAGTTCCTTGGTTTTTTTGGATCTGTGGCAAATACAACGGAAACAAAACCCGCATTTTATCCTCAGCAAACTTAAAACCAAATGGCAATTTAACTTCAGGTGGCAACATCAAAAAACTAGTACCATTAAATCGTACCGTATGTGGCATAGAAAACACAATAAAATCATACTGTTTATTTTTAAGCGATACCTTTTGATTAATTTTCCAATTCACATCAAAAGTTGAACTAACTGGCAGACTGCAATTATCAATACCTTGAATATTAACTGATAAATGTTTATCCTTAAAAATCAAAGGGCGACAAGGTACAGAAGGCATTCTAACAAATTCAGTTGGACTTTCTTCCGCCATCAACACAGGTTGAGAATAGACTTTATCTGCCATAACTTTTGGTATATTTTCCGAAGGTATCAGAAAAAAGTAAGATAATATGGCAAATAAACCAATGATAAGTAATGTTGTAATTTTCATATATTTCATCTTTGTACAGGATAAAATTAAGTAAGTAGTTGTTTAAGGTTAAAAAATCAATTTTGTACAACAAATATAGGCTAGTTTAAGAAAATAATCAATAGAATTTATATATTTTTACCAACAAGCCATACTTGCTATAATAAATGATGTATAATTAATATAACATTACTATCCGAATAATTTAAAGAATCCTTTAGCTTATTGAAGCACAAAGGATATATTATTAAGTTCCATAAGTTAGTGCTGAGATATATGCAGGAGCATTTAAAAGAGAATATCAAACTATTCGTCAATTATTTACTTTTTTTGAACCATTAATATTGGATAATACGACAGGAGAACTAGCTGGTAAATATGCAAATAAATTTCGTAAATCACATAATACGATTTCATTAGAAGATTATTTATTAGCAGCAACATCAAAACGTGAGAATGCTCTGCTATGGACTGGCAATACATTTTCCCATGTCAGAAATAAAATTTTACTAAAAATCAAATAAGGGCAGGCCAAAGCCCACCCCATATCTAAACTAACCTAAAACACCGGTTCACCCTTCAGTTTCCGCACCTATATGTCAACTAAACTTAATTGTTTTAAGTATTTAAAATCTTTACAATTCAATGTCATTAATTCTAAATCATAAACCATCGCTGTAGCAGCTATCAAAGCATCCATTATTTTCATGTTATGTGACAAATGATATTTTTCTACTATTTTTTTAGATAATCCTATTATTTCTTGATTTATTTTGAGAATCTGAAAAATTGATATTTATCTTTTTATAAATGCTAAATCATTTTTATTTCTAGCACCTTGATATAATTCCATAATAACTATATCGTTGATAAATAAATCTTGGATATTATATTTTGGCAGAAAAGCTTTATATTTCAAATACTCTATAACAATATTCGTATCTATAAAAATCATCTATATGAACTTTTTCTTAATGACTTTGAAAATTCTAAAACATCATCTATATCTTTAAAAGGATTTGAGAAACAGTGATCTTTTATATCTATTTCTATATGATATGAATTTTTTTGAGGATTTAACTTTTTAAAAGTAAATTCAGATTGCTTTTCTAATTTTTTAAGGCTACTGCTAATAAAAGCAATAAAATCATCTGTGTTTGAATTAAATTCGGTTACAAATAGTTTTTCTATTTCAGGATTATCAATTTTAAGTGCTAACATTATTTTCCTTTATCTATAATTTATAAGGACGAATCAGAGTCTACCTCCACACCACCCATCTAAAATTTTGATATTTATTAATAAACTTCATCATGTGAACCTATATTCATAAGCATAACCTCTTTATCAACTATTTTTATGGTCAAAACTATTATATGCTCATAAGTTCTAATAAAATTTATTCTAAATATTAGAATAATTATTTTTTATTAATTTTTCCCATGCAGCCGTTTCTGAATTACGTTTTTCTAAATCATCTTTATGATAAATAAGCAATATATCAATGCTTTCTTTTTCATTATCTAAAAATAAAATGCTTCTATTTCCAGATTTTTTAGGGGATTCTTGTGTACCTGCAACTGCAAAATCGAATTTAAATAAACTATAAGATTCATGATATTTAATACAATCTAAGCGATTAGTATTTTTCAAATGATAAGCTCTTTCTAAAGAAAGTATGATAGATTTTTCTGTAATTTTCCAAACTTTTTCTGGATACTTTTTTCTAAATTTCTTCCTATAATGTTTTTCTGCAAAATCTGAAAAGCTAACTTGGAAATCAATGTCTTTAATAAACATTGTCAGGTTCTTCTTGAATAATCAATTCATAAGGAATAACCTTGTTATCTCGTGAAATTTTCCATGGCAATTGTTTATGGGTAAAATCAACAATACTATCTGTATCATATTTACTCCATTTTTGAGAAATTTCCTTAATTAATTCAATTTCTTGTTCATTAAGTTGATCTCTTTCTAATTCTTCAAGTAAATGACAAAAAGTAGCAGTTCCCTGTTTTTCTTCTACAATAATTCCATGAGCAACCATATATTCAAATACTGAAAAAAACTCAGCTGTCATCGGGCCATATGGTAATTTTTTATATTCAAACCCGGTCATAGGTTCTAAGAATTTATAAAATTTAGTGAAGTCTGCTAAATAGACTAATTTAGCGAGTTTTATTTTAGTTATCTTCAAATTTTTCATAGCACCATATATAATACAAAGTGCAATGATTTGTTGTAACTTTTTTAAGGCGGGAGTTTTCATTATATATTTCCTTTAAAGCTTTTCATTCACAACCCACAACTTTAATTTGTGAATTGTGAATGATTAATTACTAATTAAAACCTAAAACACCGGTTCACCCTGAAGTTTGCGCACCATAACATGCGTATCACGGTTCACACCAGTTGGACCCCAATAATTCAAATGGAAGGAGAACTGACCGTAT
>DAOUSL010000099.1 GCA_030627235.1 Thioploca sp. | reverse complement strand
AGTTAAAGCATAGCGGCGTTTCTTGGTATTTTTGAACAAGCTCAGCGTTAAGTCATGGTGGAAGAGGTGTGACGGAGATGCTTTGTGCGGAGTCTCCCTATGAAACCGGATGTGTCAGGGCAATTATAACTGTTTCGCTGAAAAATTGATTAGTTCATGGAATAAGGACGTTCCGTGAACATCATGAAATTTCTGCGAAACTCCTTTTTTGTTATTTTTCTTAATTTTTTCATTGAATTACCTTAACTTACCTATATTTCTTCTTATAACATATACAATTTATCATACTCTAAATAGAATTATTATGAATACTATTACTGCTAACCAACTAAAAACAAAAGGTGTTTCTATAATAGAAAATAACCTTCACGATAACCATGAATTAGTTATTACTATTCGTGGAAAAGAAAAATTTGTTGTTATGGACATGCAACATTACAATTATTTACGTGAATGTGAACTAACAAATGCTTTACATGAAACTATGGATGATTATAAAAACGAAAAATTTATTACTGAAAATGTGGAAGAACATATAAAACGGATAACAAAGTGAAATACAAGCTCATTTATACAGATAGTTATATGAAAAGAGCAAAAAAATTTATAAAGAAACATCCAGATTTAATATCTCAATATGAAAAAACACTTAAAATATTAGAATTAAATCCCTATCATCCATCATTAAAGATACATAAATTAATAGGGAATTTAAAAGACTTATGTTCTATTTCCATTAACGTTTCCTATCGAGTTACTCTAGAACTATATATCATCGATAAAGAAATTATTTTAGTTAATGTTGGTCATCATAACGATGTTTATTAGCAAATATATTTTCCCAATACTTTGCCTAGCATGATGTTATGCTTAATTCATTGTAATTATCGAATTACCTTATGCCGAAATAAGATAGACGAATGTTGAAACGGCACAAAATTATCCAAAAAATAACCCTGAACTCGCAATTCATACTCTCCTTCCTCAGCTTTTGAACTATCCCAAAAAATACCAAAAGGTTTGCCGGGAAATCGTTTACCCAAATTCTTCGTCAATAATTTTTTCCCAGCTTTATAAATGGAATATTTCAATTTGGAACTTTCACAAACCTTAAAATGGAACAGATAACCTTTAATTTTCTTTGGTAACTCAGAATGATAAAAAACTGCTGGAGCAACTCTCTCATATTTAGCAGATTTTCCTAAACTTACCACTACTCCTAACTTTGTAATATCCAACTTTAATGGCTTAATCACATCCTTAGTAGCCCATTGAAACTCATTAAAACCTGATTGCCAAGATCGAGGTTTTGGAATCACCTGATCTAACCAATAATAATACTTAGGCTTCAATTCCTGCACTTTTAACTTAACATCTTTTTGGTTAGGTAAATAAAATTTCAACTTACATTGTGATGGTATTGTTTGCCATTTTTCCCCGTGATATGCCAACGCAGATAGCAACTCAATATCCTTCCCACTGACCGGTTTAGCCTTAATTCCCTCCCACCGATCACCTCGATTTTGATATTCCAGTTCATCCCCATATGCGATATTAGCAGTAAATAGTAATATGAAGGTAGTAACTAACCAATTGTTTTTGAATAATAACATTGTTTTTCACCTAATTAAAGTTGATCAGCAGCCCATAAAGATAAAGCTGATAAGGTTAAAGTTGGATTAGCTGGTGAACAAGTTGGAAAAACACTACTACCTAGTACCATTAAATTACGCACTTGATGATGTAGTAAATTTCTATCCACAATTGAAGTTTTAGGATCGTTGCCCATGATTGTAGTTCCTTGTATATGCCCTTCCGTATTATTAACATGCAACATGGTTATATTTTCAACTGGTAGTGAAGCTAATAATTTCGGTAAGATCGTTGGTAAAGTATCCAATCCACGTTGAGCATAAGCAGAATGATTATGATGAACTATTTTGGGTAAATTAGGCGATTTTTCACTTATTGCAATGTAATTATCTTCACTGGGTAAATCTTCAAAAATAAATTTCATATAACAACGTTGCAGCCATTTACCTCTTTCGACTCGCAAAGTAGATAAAGGAATATTAAAATTTTCTATAAGACAAGCAGCATGTTTGGAACGATGAGAACCATCATATAACATATAACCATTCCCAGTAATCATAGTGCTACCTTGAAAATTATCTACTCCATCTAAATCAATCCTAACATATTGACTAACTTGCTCATGTAATCTCTTACCTAGCATTGGATGGGTTAAGTTAGATTTCTGTAATAAATAAGGATTAAAAATTGCGTTAGCTCCTAATACCACTAGATTTGCCTTAGCAACATATTCCACCCCAGCTTTTTTATATCTAACTCCAGTTGCTTGTCCAGCTTCAGTTTCTATTTCTAAAGCTTCTGCTTCTAATAATAAGTTTATTCGTGGGTCTTGATACAAATGAGCCATTTCATTTTGTACAGTAAATTTAGCATCAGATGGACATAGGCTACAAACTCCAGTGGCACAACATAAAGAACGATTTTTAGTAGCTATTCTAGCTCGAGCAACTGGTTGTTGAAAATATAAATCTGGATAAGCTTGTTTCAATAATTTATCTGAACCATTAAAACGATGTGGAGGTTGTGGATAAGGTTGACTACGAGGAAATGGAGAACCATCATTTGGACCAGAAACTGCCATTACAATTTCGGCTTCAGTATAATATTGTTCTAACTCATCATAACTGATTGGCCAATCAACGCCTACTCCATATTTAGATTTTAGTTGTAAATCATTGGGCATCATGCGTGGAGCGCAAGCAACCCAAGCTCTTGAAGTTCCACCAAATCCAATATAATGCGGCCATCTTTTAGCTGGAGTTAAATTAACTGTTTCAGATATAGTGCTACTTAAAGTCTTATTCTGTAATTGCCAAGCATGTGAATCGTTTTTACCTCGTTCTAATACTAAAATTCGAGCTTTTTTATCGGCTTGTGGCAAGTAACTGTGCAAAAAAAAAGAACTAGCAAAACCAGTCCCAATTATAATAATATCAAAGTTTTCCAAAATACTCTCCTAATTCAATATGCCTTTAAGGCAAAATATGTTATTATTTTAATGATGTTTTGTACATTTAATGATAGCAGAACTGAATAAACAATTACAATGCTATAGTTTGACTATATTTTATATATTAATATACTTTCAGAACAAAATAATAAATATGCTAGAAACCACCTATTTAACCAATAATTTTTTAATTGCAATGCCTAATTTAGCAGACCCTAATTTTTTAAAAACAGTGACTTATATTTGTGTACATAATAAAGAAGGAGCTATGGGAATTGTTATTAATCGACCAATGGGTATTAATTTAGGTGACATTTTAGAGCGAATGGATATTGAAATAGAAAATCCTAGTTCTATCGGATTACCTGTTTTCAATGGTGGTCCAGTACAAAATGAACGAGGTTTTGTCTTGCATCAATCAGACCAAAAATGGGATGCAACAGTAGCTGTTAGTGATGAATTAAATATTACTACTTCACGGGATATTATTAATGATATTGTTAATGATAATGGGCCTAATGAGGTTTTGATTGCTTTAGGTTATGCTGGATGGCAAGCAGGTCAACTAGAACAGGAAATGGCTGATAATATTTGGCTCAATATTCCAGTTGATAAAGATATTATTTTTAAAACTTCTCCTAAGGAACGTTGGCAGGCAGCAGTAGCAAACTTAGGTATTGATTTAACTTTGTTATCTAGTCAAGTTGGTCATGCTTAAAAATTGGTAGATAAATTTTGTTTAAACCACGTGGACAAGCTATTTGCAGATTCAATTACTTCACCTCCAATATTCTTGACAGGATTAAGCAGATTATTTATTACATTACGTGTATGACTATTGTAGCATCTGCCTTCTCTTTCTATCCAATGCACTGTATTACCAAGCACTACAATACTTCCTGACACTATAATTGAAGTAACAGAAACAGCCAACAACCCTAAAGGAACTAGTAAAAAGCATTCCGGACTATGACAACCAGCCGACGGTTCTAATAGTCCTTCTAACATCCCTTTGAATAGTACTTCCGTACCTTCTCCAGACACAGTTAATTTTAGTTCTTTTGTAATCAGCTTACAATCAGGTTGAGTTTCTAACAACATTGGTGAAAAACACCCGCTCAACAATAAAGCCAATATAATGATTATACTAAGTTTCTTATTGATTATACTTAAATTGACCATATTCATCTACTCACTTTCAAATATCAGATGTTTTATAAGCTTGATTAAAATATCTTTCTCTTTAGCATCACTACTAGCAATCAGCAATGTTAGAGTGGTAAGAGCATTGTCATTTATCTTTTTTTCACCATTTGGTTTATAAAGATAGTTACACTTATCCAAAAAATAAACAAACAAAAATGAAGCACTTCTTTTATTACCATCTGTAAATGGATGATCTTTTATGATAAGATATAATAAGTGTGATGCTTTATCTTCAATACTAGGATAAAGTTCAATTTCTCCAAAAGTTTGGTATAAATTACCTATAATACCCTTTAGCTCATCTGATTTTTCACTTGCAAATAGTTTAGTTGCTTCATTTTTTTTGATTAATTCTATCTGTAGGTTATCTAACACATTTTTTACTTCTTTATAACTTAATTGATAAGCAGATTGTTTACCATCAAAATCATCTATAGAACTTTTATCATAATTTTCTAATAGTGTTAAAGTTTTTGTATAACTATTTAAAAGTGTTAAAATCCCATTTTCTTCTCTTATATGTTTGGTAGATAAAAGTTCTATGGTTTGTTTTAGATTATTTAATATATCTTTAGTGCTTTTTATTTTCTCTTCATTTATAACATATCCATTTACTAAATAGCTTTTTAAAACGGATGTTGCCCATTTTCTAAATTGTGTAGCTTCTTTAGAATCAACTCTGTATCCTATAGAGATAATCATATCAAGATTAAAATATTCTATATCTCTTTTTACAGTTCTACCACCTTCATTTTGAACTATTGCAAAAATTGCAACAGTTGAATTTTTATCTAACTCATCACTATTAAAAATATTTTTAATATGCCGTGAAATTCCTGATTTATCTCTTGCAAAAAGTTGAGCTATTTGATCTAAATTTGCCCATATAGTTTCATTTTTTAAATCACCTTTAAATTCTATTTCACCATTTGTACTTTGAAATATTTCTATTTTATCCAACTCTTCATTATTACTAAGTTTAGAATTTATCCCATAAAATGATTTAGGCATAATTTTAATATAAATCAGTTATTTGTTCTGTTTGGTGCAATTATCATCGATATATTTCTGGATTTTGGCTCGCTCTTGGTTACGAGTTTCTTTGGTATACAAGATAGGCTCTCCATTCTCGTCATTTTTTACTAATGGCTTATCAGTATCTAATAATAATAGATTATCACTAGCCATATCACAATTTTGTTTGAGTATTTCTGCATTTTTTACAGCAATCTCTTCTGGCGATAAATTTTCTACACTATCTTTAGGTGGTGTTTCTTCCTTGATTTCAGGTGTTTCAACTGTTTCTTCAGAAGAAATTATAAATTGTCCAGTTGTAGTTTCAATTTCTTTTGAGCAATCAGCAGTAGGAGTTTGGGTGTATTGAATGTTACCATCTACATCTGGACATTTATACATTTTGGCATTAGCAACTACAGTTACTAAACTTAATAATAAAAATATTTTTTTCATAAGATAACCTTTGTCAGTATTTTAGAATTATGAAATAAGTATAGCATAAATTATCATCTGCATTAACATACTTTATAAATCATAAGGATATGATGGATTATTCTATCCATATTGATGAAAAACTTCCAATTGAAAGATTATGTGATTCTGGTATGCGTTGGAAAGATAAAGGGAACTATATTATAATTGAGAGCTTTAGTGTAATCTAAGGGACTGTTGGCAACAATTTTGGAATAATAATACAAATGAGGGCTTAAACAATGTTAGAAAATTTATTTTTAAGAATTTTAATTTTATTACTTATGTTTTTCGTAAGTTGTACTAGTTTTTCTGAAGAAGATAATAGAGATAGTTTAAAAAATATCACTCAAAAGAAAGTTTTTAAAATAAGTGCAGAATCCATCGTTTCTTTGGAAGTTTACTTGTCGAAAGAAAAATTTGATTTATTAAAAACACAGATAATAGACAAAGAATTTGCCCAACAAACTCTCAATTTAGTGGATGAACTTTCACAAAATGATTTTACTGATGAAGAAATAGAATATACTCAACAATCAATTCAGTTTTATTTTGAAATTTTAGAGAAAATTAATGTCGTTGCACCATTAGTATATTCTTTAAACGAAATTAAACAAAAAATAGATAAAATTGAAGATGCACTTGATTCACTGATGGATGATGAAAAAGTGGTTGCATCAGAAAAAATCAAACAGCTAGAAAGCCAATTAGAGTCTTATCGAAATGGTTTTAAAATGACAGTGCAAGAATCAGGTCTTAGTAATATTAACTTCAATAAGTTACCAGGTATGTTACTTGATTTAGGTTATGATGAGTCATTTTATCAAGTTATTTATGTGGAATTTTCTTCATATTTATCTGTTGCTAAAAAACTTGATGCAGCAGCATCTATTCTTAAATCTATGGAAAAAATCTCTAATGAAATTGATATGCTGGAACTTAAACTTAAGAAAGCAGAAACTAGGGAGCAAAAAGCAATTATTACAACTAATATTCAAAAATTAGTTAAACGTAAAAAGCTGTTGGAGCAAGATTTTACGCTGAATGTTACTGGAATTGATGTAGCAAATTTAGAAAAAAAAGAAGATGATAAGATCAATTGGGAAAATGAATTAAAGAAAATTTTTTCCCCGATTATTATCAATCTAAAAAATTTTACTGAGCCAGCTCGTAAAATTGAGTTACTGAACACTAATATTGCTATTTATGAACAACAGCTACCCAAAATGGAAAAAGCGGTTGAGCAAATTAATATATTACTATTGGAATCACAAAATAGTAAAGTTAAAAAAAGAATTTTATTGGAAAAGGATTTTTGGGTACAACAAGAAAAAGAGTTAAATACCAAACTTGAAGTTGCTAAACAACAATTATTAGAATTAGAAAGTCATAAAATTACTACTAGTGAAGCTTTTGATGGACTTGCAGAAACTGTTTCTAGTGAACAGGGAAGGAATATTTTACTCGCCATTTTGGCATTTTTCTTAATGTTTATAGCACTTCATATATTAAGACGGTTTATTTTACTGATCAATCCACTAAACTATATTCCCCGCTTTAAGTCTGTTGCCAACATTATTGATGTCATTTTAAAAGTATTGATATTCATTATTTCGATCTTAACATTAATGGTTGCTTTATATATGGTCGGCGCCATGATGACACTAGCAATAGTAGCATTTATTTTATTGGGAATGATATGGGCGTTGCGCAACACCTTACCGCTTTTTGTTGAACAAATTAAATTGCTTTTAGGTTATGGCCCGGTACGCCGAGGTGAAAAAGTTATTTACAATGGAATTCAATGGTTGGTTGAGTCTATTGGTGGCTATAGTTATTTCAGCAATCCATTACTAACTGGTAACACAGTTAGGCTGCCAATAAAAGATTTAATTGCTATGCGTTCTCGTCCCTATGATGAGAAAGAGCCTTGGTTTCCCACTCGTGAAAATGACTGGATTATTTTATCAGATGGATATTATGGTAAAGTAGTAATCCAAACTCCTGATATTATTCAAGTAGACACTCTTCGAGGGAGTTTCAAATCATATACTCCCAGTGATTTTTTAGAAAAAAATCCACAAAACCTGTCTATCAATATTTTTTCCGTTAACAATATATTGAACTTAGATTTTAGACATAGTGATATTGTGATTAAAGAAGTTTCTGAAAAAGTGACAGCAATGTTGAAAGAAAAAATAGAACAAGAGTTTTATGGAAAGTACCTTAAACGCATTATTGTTCAGTTAAAGAATTTTGATAACTCCTCCCTCAATGTCGTTACCATCGCCATGTTTAGTGGTGAAGCCGCTTCAGAATATATAGAAATCGGATGGTTACTGCAGCAAGTTGCTTTGGAAGCATGTAATAAATATGGTTGGAAAATATCCTATAACCAAGTCGCATTACATCAAGTAAATCCAATTACATTAACGTCAGAAAATCAATTTTCCGGAGAACTTTCAACTTAATATTAGATATCATTCCTAAATAAGTGTATATGTAGGATGCAATGACCGAAGGGAATTGCATCAAAATGTAATTCGTAAACTCATTACATCCTACAGTAATATAAGTAATTTATACATCTGGAAATATTTAATTTTAACCTAATTTAAAATATAATCACCTTAAATTATAAAAAACTATGTTAGACCCACAATTAATTCGTAACAATTTAGATGAAGTAGCCGAGAAACTAGCTAGACGTGGTTTTGTTGTTGAACAAGAACAATTGCAAAAATTGGAAACAGCACGTAAACAATGCCAAACAGAAACTCAACAGCTACAAAATGAACGTAATAGTAGTGCTAAAGAAATCGGTAAAGCCAAAGCTGCTGGAAAAGATATTTCTGAATTACTAGCAAATGTAGCTGATTCCGGAGAACAACTTAAAGCTCTGGAAAGTAAATTAAATGATATTCAGGAGCAACTCAATAATATTTTAATGGGAATGCCAAATATTCCTCATTCAACTGTGCCATCTGGTCGTACTGAAGATGATAATGAAGAACAAAGACGTTGGGGAACTCCGGCTAATTTAACTTTTGAGCCTAAAGATCATGTTGATTTAGGAACAAACTTAGGCCTATTTGATTTTGAGACAGCTGCTAAAATTACTGGTACTCGTTTTTCATTAATGCGTGGTTCTTTAGCCCGTTTGCATCGAGCATTAGTTCAGTTTATGTTGGATTTACATACAGAAGAGCATGGTTATCTTGAAGTTAATGTACCATTTTTGGTAAATGCCGATAGTTTAAAAGGAACTGGCCAATTGCCGAAATTTGCAGAAGATTTATTCTATATTCCAGAACAAGATTATTATCTAATACCTACTGCTGAGGTTCCAGTTACTAATATTGTCCGTAATACAATCTTAAATATTGAAGATTTACCAGTTAAATTTGTAGCTCATACTCCTTGTTTTCGTAGTGAAGCAGGTAATTATGGTAAAGATACTCGTGGTATGATTCGTCAACATCAGTTTGAGAAAGTTGAGATGGTACAATTGGTAAAGCCAGAAAATTCTTATACAGCTTTGGAAGAATTGACTAATAATGCTGAAACTATTTTGCAAAAATTAGAATTACCTTATCGAGTCGTTACTTTATGCACTGGTGATTTAGGTTTTTCTGCTGCTAAAACCTACGATTTAGAAGTTTGGTTACCAGGCCAACAAAAATATAGAGAAATTTCATCTTGTAGTAACTTTGAAGATTTCCAAGCTCGACGCATGAAAGCTAGATGGAGAAGTCCTGATATTAAAAAACCGCAATTATTGCATACTGTAAATGGTTCTGGTTTGGCAGTTGGACGAACCTTAGTGGCAGTGATGGAAAATTATCAGGATGAAAATGGTAAAATTGCTATTCCTAAAGTATTACAATCTTATATGGGCGGTAAAGAGTTTTTAGCCTAAGAATTTCGGGAATTTTAACATTCCCGAGAACTGAATATTATTAATGTCATGCAAACAGACCTTGTTCAAAAGATAGAATGGTATATTAAAATAATTCTGAATTATCTATCGGAAAAATGTTCTGTCAGGTAAGCTTCTAAATCAACTCCTTTTAATTTAAATTCTATACCAAATTTTAGTTCTGAACGTCCACGATTTTTAACGATATCTTTACTTTGTGAAACTTCAATAAAATTATCTTCTTTGGTTAATGCTTCTATAATTTGAGTAGGATCAGGACTTAAACCATCTATTCTAACAGTTCCAGATTCAACGTCAAAATTAGTAATCCAACTGTCTTTAGGAATCAGTGCGTTTAATGCTTCAAGCATTTTTACTATTTCTTGTCGAGGAAAATTTTTAACAGGTCTGATTAATTCTTCTATCTCTCCAACCTCTGATCGCAAATGACTAACAGTATCAGTACGATGTTTTAATTTTACTAAATGTTGCTGAAGTCCTTTTTCATAATCAATTGCAAAATAAATTCCACCAATAATGCTAATAAATACTAATAAAACAGCTCCGATTAAATACTGGCGTTTCTTTTTCTTAGCAATTTGTGCCATATGAGCTGCTGCCCCATCTGGGATTACAGCATAGTCATAAGAATGTTTTGATGGCATGGGTTGTTTTTCCCAATCATCAATACAAATTTTTTTAATTTGCTCAATATCCTGATTTAAGGCCTTAGAACTTTCATCTAATTGTTCTTGAAATTCTGTATTATCACAATCTAATTTAGTTGTATTTAACCAATTTTTAATTACTCCATCAGACCATTCTAAACAAGTGATTGAACCATCATCTTCATCATATAAACGATAAGGAGTAGAAGTAGAGGGTAAGCTAATCACTGAACGTGGTAAAATACAATTCAAAAATAAACCAACTTCATCAAAGGCTTGAAATAATTCAGAGGCACGTTTAACTGGCATCCATAAAGCTGTGGTTTGTTCACCAGAAATTGGAGCTTGTACAGCTAGTAATAATGGTTCTGTTATACCAGGTAATAAGGTAGGCAATTGTAAACTAACTACATTTCTAAGGTTTTGGGCTGCAACAGCTGGTAATTGTAAACTAGTAGCAACAAATTCATTACTAGGTAACGCTAGAGATATTTTAGCTCGTTTATTTGTAACTGGTAATAACCGTCTAGCTGCTGTGGCTAACTCACTTGGAGTTAACTTAAACAAGAATTCATCAGGTTGAGCAACGATATCTTGGGATTCTATATGTAGTAATACTGAATTATATACTATTAAACAAATATCACAGGATACTATTTGATTACGTCTTTTTTTCATAAGTAAGTTCTACTTGGAAATTTTATATATTTAGTTCTAAAAATGACTAATAATAATTTTCATGATTTATTCACCAATAATTTCTCTGGTAAATGGAGATGTAAAACTACCTGTTGCCAATAAGATTACCAGTCATTCTGATTTCGCAAATTAAGATATGCCTTTCCCATTTCTCCATCTAATTCATTAATTTGTAGATTATCGCAAATAGTTTTTTCTAAAGTTAAGTTTGCTTTGCGACAATCAAAATTTGTGGCATTAGTAATAAAGCTTAAACTTATCAATAAAATTCATTACGTTATTCTATCATTAAGATTTTTCAGATAATTTTTTCAACAATTGTTGTTGAGCTGAAATTGGTTCATCTTCAGAAACTAGACGACTATAATTACCTTCATTATCTAAAATCCATGCTTGAGTATTATCTTTCAAATATAATTGTAAACCTTGTTCAATAACTCGTTTTTTAATATCAGAATCCTCAATAGGATAACATTCTTCAACCCGTTTTAATAAATTACGAGTCATCCAATCAGCACTGGCACAAAAAACTTCTGGTTCATTGTTATTTAAAAAGTAGAAACATCTAGTATGTTCAAGAAAACGTCCTATAATAGAACGCACAGTAATGTTTTCAGATATTCCAGGTATTTGGGGTTTTAAGCAACAGATACCACGTACAATTAAATCAATTTTAACTCCAGCAATAGAAGCCTTATACAAAGCTTGAATTATTTTATATTCAGTTAACGCATTTATTTTAGCCATTATATGTGCCGGTTTGCCTTGTTCCGCAGCACTTGCTTCTTTTCCAATCCGTTCTATCAATCCGTCATGCAAAGTAAAAGGTGAATGCAACATTTTTTTTAATTTAACACTTTTGCCCAGTGTGGTAAGTTGCATAAATATATTATGTACGTCTTCACCAATACTACTATCACTAGTAAAAAGACCGTAATCTGTATAAACTCGTGCAGTTCTATCGTGATAGTTACCAGTACCTAAATGAACATAACGGCGTAATTTTTTACCTTCACGTCTTACTACCATTATCATTTTAGCATGGGTTTTATAACCAACTACACCATATACAACGTGAGCTCCAGCTTCTTGTAAACGATTAGCTAAATGAATATTTGCTTCTTCGTCAAATCTAGCTCTTAATTCAACAATTACAGTTACTTCCTTGTTAGAACGAGCAGCATCAACTAAAGCGTCCACTAATACTGAATCTGAACTAGTACGATACAAAGTTTGTTTAATTGCTAATACTTGTGGATCAACAGCTGCTTGCCGTAAAAAATCTACTACTGGAGTAAATGATTGGAAAGGATGATGTAATAATATATCGTCTTCTCGAATAGTACGAAATAAATCTCTGCCTAATCGGGAAGGAATTCCAGGTATAAAACTAGGATATTTTAATTCTGGCAAATCAACTAAATCAACCAGAGGCAATAAACGGTTTAAATTTACGGGCCCATTTACCTGATATAAATCATTTTTAGATAAATTAAATTGTTTTAATAAGAAATTAATAATTTTATCTGGACAATTATCAGCTACCTCTAATCGTACACTATCACCATAACGACGACCTGGCAATTCTCCTTCTAAAGCTCGTAATAAATCATCTACTTCCTCTTCATCCACAAATAGTTCACTATTGCGAGTCACCCGAAATTGATAGCAACCAGTTACAGTCATACCTGGGAATAAACTCCCTACATAGGCATGTATGATAGAAGATAAAAATATAAATACATATGAATGTTCAGATAACTCATTGGGTAATTGGATGACCCGTGGTAATGAACGTGGAGCTTGTACAATTGCCATACCACTATCTCGCCCAAAAGCATCTTTACCTTTTAGAGAAACGATAAAATTTAAACTTTTATTCAAAATGCGTGGAAATGGATGAGCTGGGTCTAAACCAATGGGGCTTAAAATTGGTAGTAATTCATTATCAAAATAATCTCGTACCCATTTACTTTGTGGTTTATCCCATTCATCTCGTTTCAAAAAATGGATATCTTTCTGCTTTAAAGCTGGTAATAATTGTTCATTGAGAAGAATATATTGCTCGTCAACAAATTTGTGACTTACTCCACTTATACGATTTAATACTTCTTGTGGAGATAAATTATCCCGACCAGCTTGAACAGAACGAACTACAACTTGTTGTTTTAAACCAGCTACTCTAACTTCAAAAAATTCATCTAAATTAGTGCTGGCTATACATAAAAATCGTAACCGTTCTAGCAATGGCATTTTTTCATCTTTAGCCTGAGCTAAAACTCGGTGATGAAAGGCTAATAAACTTAATTCGCGATTAATATATAATTCTGGACGAGAAAGGTCTATTTTTGAATCCTCATCAGTGTTTTTTATCATAATTGTATAAACTGAATATGTGATGTCTAATTATTTAAGTCTAAATTCAAGATATTTCCAGATTTTATAGACTATGAGAGTTATATCAACATAATTGATATTTTTAAATTTAATTAAGAATTATTAGTTATAGATTGTATATCGGTATTTGCTATTGATTTTTGGAGGCCGATAAGCATAAATTGAATATATTTAACATTTCCTTGTACTCGCTTACCTTCCGCAAAAGTTTTGGTTAATTTAATTCTATGATAGATTCTTTCTAATAAATCATATTGGGTAATAATATTTTCCATCCATTTAAAATACTTTTCTGTTTCTTTTTTTGGCCATTTTGGGAAATCACTTTTTAATGATTCCTGTTCAAAGAACATCGATAGTGGTAATACTCCTTTGCTTATTTCATCAAAAGCTTCTGTTTGTAATGCTTTAATTAAAGTTAAACATAAAAATTCTTCGGGTGAATCGCTACCCTGATATTTTATAAATTCTTGTAAAAGAGCGGTATTAAATTTAACTTCACGTCGAATACGATCTTGAACAGCAATCAATAAGTTATGATGTTCTTGTGATTTACGAAAAGCTTTAATTCCACCTTTAATAAACATTGATGTTGGTTCAAGTAATAAATCTAGCATGATAAATTCCCATTTAATGGTTAAATCTTAATAATTACACTAAGTTATTTGATAATTAAAATTTTGTCGATATTATTGTACGGAGAAAATATTATATCATAATACCATTATCTGACTAAAGAATCACCAAAATGATAATCTTATATAATTAGTTTTTCCTCAAATATAAGTTGACAAATATCGTTTGATTCGGTAGTTTTATTTATAAATAACTCAATAAGATATTTAAAAATGCAATCAACAACCACTTCTGATGAATTTTTGAAAGGAATTTGGAAAGAAAATCCAGTATTTGTGCATGTATTAGGTTTATGCCCAATGTTGGCAGTAACTAATTCAGCAATTAACGCTATTGCGATGGGATTAGCCACTTTTTTTGTATTAGTAGGTTCTAGTACTTTAGTATCTTTGTTTAGAAATTTAATTCCTAGACAAGTACGAATTTCCTGTTATATCATAATAATAGCTACTTTTGTTACTGTAGCAGACTATACTTTACAAGCTCTTGTACCAATAGTGCATAAAGAGTTAGGAGCTTTTGTACCATTAATCGTAGTAAATTGCATGATTTTAGGAAGACAAGAAGCATTTGCTTCTAAACATAATGTGAAATTAGCGGTCGCAGATGCACTCGGAGTTGCTATAGGATTTATATTTGCGTTATTTATTTTAGGTGGTTTACGAGAAATATTAGGCAATGGCTCTCTATTTGGAATATCATTATTTGGCCCTAATTTTGAACCTTGGGTTGTGATGTTATTGCCACCAGGTGGATTTATTATGTTAGGATTAATACTATTATTTTTCAATTGGTTAAAACAGAAAAAAGATAATCTTGTGGAACAATTAGCTACTAAGGAACTTGTCTAATGGATGATCTAATTTGGATATTTATCAGTTCTTTATTAGTAAATAATTTTGTATTTTCCTATTTTCTGGGTTTATGTCCATTTTTTGGAGTTTCTGGAAGATTAGAAACAGCTTTTAGACTAGGTTTGGCTAGTATGTTTGTAATGTTGATAACAGCCATTTGTACTTGGTTTTTAAATACTTATATATTAATATATGCTCCTTACTTACGTTTAATAAGCTTTATCGTCGTAATTGCTAGTACTGTACAATTTGTAGAAATGGTGATAAAAAAATTCAGCCCAGTCTTGTTCAAAGCGTTAGGTATTTATTTGCCTTTGATCACTACTAATTGTGCTATTTTAGGTTTTGCAATCTTTTCTACTAATCGTGGTTATGGTTTTTGGGAAGGGATTGTTTTTGCCTTGGGAGCTGGTGGCGGTTTTACTTTGGCATTAGTGTTGATGGCTGGTTTACGAGAAGAAAATGAATTATCTGGGATTCCTCAAGTAGTCAGAGGTACTGCAATGAGTATGATAATCGCAGGAATTTTATCTTTAGCTTTTATGGGATTTTCTGGATTATTTAGTTCTTAATTTTCAATAAACTATTATATTGTTCCTAAGTTTTACTTGGGAACACACTGTCAAGAAGCTTTGTTTCGAGTGTGCTAGATGAATCTTGCTTGATATTTAAAATTTATAACTTTACATTCAAAATTTTAGGATAAATAGGCTCAATATCATAGAGTTTTATTACTTTACCCATTTTAGCTTTTAGGATGCCGTTGAATAGTTGTTCTGGGGTGATTTTATGATGGAAACGGATTATATTATAATTCTGTTTTAGTAATTGTTCTCGTTGCTGTTCTTCTTTCTGATTATAGTAACGATGGTTATCATAGCCATTACATTCTAGGATTAATCTTAGGTCTTTTACGAAGAAATCAGCTCGGTAACTTCCAAATGTGTAATTATGATGAAAACCAAATCCATCAAATACTTGGGCTAGAACTTGTTGCCATTCTATCTCACCTTTGGTATCCGCTTTAACTAATGTTCCAACGTTACCAAAAATTTGTTTTTTAAGTTCGATGCCAACAACAGAATCCATGCCTAAAACTATTTTACTGACAGATTCTAAATT
>DAOUSL010000115.1 GCA_030627235.1 Thioploca sp. | reverse complement strand
CCAGATTTAGGCCAACAACATGGTAATAATCTTTTCCATAGCTTTCAAGATTTTAATTTAAATAGTTTTGAAAGTGCTACATTTTCTGGATCAAATTCTATTAATAATATTATCAGCCGAGTAACCGGTGGCAACCCATCCAATATTGATGGCTTAATTCGCTCGACAATTCCCAATGCTAATTTTTATTTCCTGAATCCGTATGGAATTATGTTTGGGCCTAATGCTCAATTAGATGTACAAGGTTCTTTCCATGCCAGTACGGCAGATTATTTACGCTTGGGGGACAATGGACGGTTTGATGCTCGTAATCCGAGTGATAGTTTATTGACTGTTGCATCAGTGGAAAGTTTCGGTTTTCTTACTGATTCACCAGCAAGTATCAATACCCAAAGCAGTAGGCTAATTCTTGCTCCAGACCAAACACTTTCGTTAATTGGTGGCGATATTAATATAAAAAACAGCCAATTATCTGCATCCAGTGGAAAATTTAATCTTGCCAGTATTGCTCAAAAAGGAGAAGTTTCAGATAGTTCATCACTTTTAGAAGGAATGATAACTTTATCTGAACACTCTTTACTTGATGTAAGTGGTGCAGGTGCTGGAGAAATTATTATTCAAGGTGGGAAACTACTTATTAAAAATTCTGTTATTCAAGCCAATACCTATTCTGAACAAAATGGCAAAAAGATTAGTTTGCAATTAACGGAAACAATTAATTTAGAAGGAGATGTTTTAGCCATTTCAAATAATACCTTTGGTCAAGGTAATGCTGGTCATTTATTTATTGATACTCCTAAATTAGAAATAAATGGCAGTATCATAAGTGCCGGAAGTGCTGGGGTGGGTAAATCTGGTAATGTTACCATTGATGCTGAACAAGTTTTACTAAAAAATGGAGGATCAATAAGAAGTGATGCTTATGGCTTTGGGCAAGGAGGACAGATTAATATTAAAGCAGCCGATTCAATTACTCTTACTGGCCAACGAGATGGAAATATTATACTACCAGGTGGACTAATTTTAGAAGATTATCCTAGCGAAATAAGTACAGATACCTATACTATGGGGCAAGCTGGTTCAATAAATATTTCTACTAATCAACTTAATTTGAATGGTGGGTTTATTGCTGGCACTAGTTTTGGAGAAGCATCGGCTGGTAATTTAATTATCCATGCTAATCAAGCTAAATTAACCAATGGTGCAAGTATTTCTAGCTCTGCAATTGCTAATGGTAGCGGCGGTAATATTGATATTGTTATTGAAAATAGACTAGAGATAACTGGTAAACGTATTGGCTCATTTAATATTCATTTTGGTGATAATACATTTGAATATGCTGATAATCAAACAGTTATTGCTGTAGCAGCTCTTAGTAGTGGTAAAGGAGGATATGTTTCAGTAACGGTACCCAAATTGTTAATAAGTGATAGTGGAGTAATTGCAGCATATACGGTTAGTAAAGGTAATGCTGGTGATGTAATTATTTCTGTAACCGATTTACATTTAACAAAAGGTGGTCAAATCAATAATAGTAGTGGTGGATTTATAGGTAATCAATTAGCTATAGGTTCTGGTTCTGGTGGTGATATAAGAGTTAATGCAGAAAATAATATCACCGCAACGGGTTATGATGCTCAAGGTACTAAAAGTGGTATAGCTAGTAATACTCTAGGAACTGGTAAAGGTGGGAATATATTTATTAATACTAAAAATCTTAATTTAAGTAATCAAGCTGCTGTTTCAGCTAATAGTTTTGGAATTGGTGATGCTGGAAATATTCAATTGCAAACTGATAATATTAATTTAACTGATAGTGGAGAAATAACTTCGTCTGCTATTCAATCTGTTGGTGGAAATATTGATATTGCAACATCTACTTTGCTTAATTCACAAGACAGTGAAATTACTACAAGTGTTCATGGTGGCGTTGGGAATGGTGGTAATATAACTATCGGAAATCCAAAGTTTGTGGTATTAAATAAGGGACTAATTAAAACACAGGCTGATGAAGGACATGGTGGCAATATACAATTAAAATCCGAAAAGTTCATTGCTTCACCAACCAGTTTAGTAAGTGCCTCTTCTAAATTAGGTTTAGATGGTAAAGTACAAATTGAGTCACCAGATATGAACTTAGATGGCTTTTTAGTAATATTATCAGACGATGTTGTGGAAGCAAGTAGTTTAATGAAGAAGCCTTGCAGTATGCGAGGCAGTAGTTTCACAGTCCAGAAAATGAATGGTAGTCCGCAAACTCCTTATGATTATCAAGCTGCACGGTATTTGTCTGAAAATAAGAATAAAGTTGTTTCTAAGAATTCAGAGGAAAAATTAGATTTTTCAACTTGTAAAAGATTTTAAACAAGGATTAAAGGAATAGTAGCTATAAATTACTAAATGGACTAAAATGGGTTTGCCAGAAATATTTTTAATCAGTTAAAAAAGGAAAACATGGAAACAAAACAGAGTGTTAATTATGGGCCTTTAAAGAAATTACTTGGTGTATGGAAAGGTGATAAAGGATTAGATATAGCACCTGAACCAGATGGTATAGAAAATAATCATTATTATGAAACAATTACTTATAAAGAAGTTGGTGATGTTACAAATGCTGAATCACAAACTTTGTCAGTCATTCATTATCGACAAATAGTTCAACGTAAATCAAATGACGAAATATTTCATGATGAAACTGGTTATTGGATGTGGGATTCAGCAGCTGAAATTATAATGCACTCCTTAACTATTCCCAGAGCAGTATGTATATTAGCTGGTGGTAACTATACAAAAGAAGATAACACTATTGTTATAGAAGTTGCAGCCAGTATAAATGATGATAATTGGCAAATTATTCAGTCACCATTTATGCAAAAAAATGCACGCACTACCGATTTTTCCCATAAAATTACAGTTAGTAACGGCAAATTATCATATTTAGAAACTACAATTGTTGAAATTTATGGAAAAACTTTTGAACATACAGATCAAAATGAATTGATTCTACAATGATTTGATAGCTTACCTCCATTATCAAAGAAGGAAATAAAACCCAAAACTAAACCTTCCAGGTTTTTAAAACCTGGAAGGTTTGAACATCAAATTTTGGAGAATTATTAAATCCTCATTCCTAAATATGAATTGCTACAGCCTAAATCTTACTTTCCAATAAATAAGTGGTCATCTCACCTTTACCTTTTATTGAAATAACCCCACGTTTGGTCAATATATAAGAGCTTTTTAATTCTTCATAAACACTATCTGAAACATGAATTTTATTGGTAATTCCATGTGATTCCATTCTGCTTGCTGTATTTACCGTATCTCCCCATAAATCATAGGCAAATTTTTTAATTCCAATAACTCCAGCTACCACTGGTCCAGTATGGATGCCAATTCTAATTTGTAAATCGTCATCTATTTTAGACATCATATGTGATATTTCCAAAGCTAAATCAGCAATATTTGCCACACTATTGGTACAAGGTTCTGGTAAACCAGCAACTACCATATAAGCATCTCCAATCGTTTTAATTTTTTCCAACTTATGTTGCTCTACTAAATTATCAAATTTAGAAAAAATATTATTGAGCATTTCTACCAATTCTGATGGAGAAACTCGACCTGACATTTCAGTAAATCCTACAATATCAGCAAATAATACTGTTACTTTAGAAAAATTATCCGCAACTATGGTTGGGTTTTGTTTTAATCTAGCGACTATGCTTTTAGGTAAAATGTTCAGTAATAATTTTTCTGATTTATTTTGTTCAGATTGTAATTGTAATTTAGCTTTGAATTCAGACTGTTGTAATGTTTCATATAAATATACCGAAATGTTACAGATTATGCAGAACCATATTAAATATAGTAGCAAAAAAACTTGACCAATTATAATTATACGTTCTTCAACTGGCATATTTATATTTAATATTAAAAACAATCCTAAAACTGCTAATTGGGATAGTAAATGTAGTTTCCATTTTAACGGTAACAAGGTTGCTTGTACTAAAAAAACTAAGCTCCAAGTTATAAAATCTAACTTTGCTATTCCAGTTTTGGCAAACCAGTATAGTGGAATCATGGTAATTGCCCAAGAAAACATTAGAAAAACCAGCTCTGGATATTTACGACCAATTTGGGAATATAATAAGCCTAAAATAAATATTAGAACTATTTCCTGACTCAAATTAGTATATAACCAATAAGTATTTAATCCTTTGTAATAAATCAAATTTAATATAATGAAACTAGCAATAGCAATTATGCCAATGATAATTCCTAATCGTAGACGTTTCCATATAAATGAATTAGCCCAAGTGGCATATTTTTCATTACTCATTAAAGACGGTGAAATAAAGTTTAATTGATTCATTTTATTGTAGATATTTGCACATGAGTTTCAACTTTTCGATTTTGACTAGCAGCAGATTTTATTTTCACGGTAATATCTAGTTTATTTAAATTAGTTTGAAACTTTTCTAAAGCTTGGAAATTATTAATAGTTAAATATAAATCCAATTTTTGCTGCCGAAAAGTAATTTTTTTTATGATCAAGTTTGGAATTGCCTTTAGTGCAGAAGTTATTTTATTTAAAGTAGATAAAAATACTTCGTTTACCTGTTGCCGTTCACGTAAGGCTACTAATTTTTGTTCCATCTGTACTTTAGGATTCACAATTTTCCTAGCTTCAGGAAAAGTATTTCGATAGGTTTCTGTTATTTGCTGATTTAGAAATTGTCGTTGTTGAGATAAATCTCTGTATTCCATAACTTGCTCTACAATATATAATCCTCCCAAAATCAAACCCAAGGCTATCGTTAACCACCAATGTCGTAATGAGTTATTATTTTGTATACGGTATTCACCTTGCAGCAAATTTAGTTGCTTATTGTCAATAATCCCGTCCAATATATTATTAGAAATAGTTTTAATTGGAATTCCTAAGGCTTGCAAATTAGTTAAATCCATTGTGGTTTTATGATTAATAACCATTATTTGCTCAGGTGGATTATTTGCTACATCCATTTGTAACATAAAGTTTAAATTATCAGCTTCAATAGCAAAACCAGTTTGTAAACCAGTGCGTACTAACACAATATCATCTACATACATCACTATCCAATTATTACTTCGATATGGCACTGCAAATACATCTGGCATCAAAACTGCTGGTTGGAAGCTAACTTCCTGTAAACGTTGTAAGTAGTTTTCCAAACATGTTTTGGCGATAACTACGACTGGAATATTACCAGCCACTGGTTGGCCTACTGCAAAATGTAAATTTTCTACTTCATCGATTAATTGTTCTTCCAGAGCATAAGGTATGGCTTGGATAATTTTTTGGAGTTTATTACTAGGAATATTGACTTGAGTTAGAATAACATCGGTGCTGGGAATAAGTATTATCGGTCGACAATTACAAGTTGGAACTTTGTTTAATGGAACACCGATTGCACTATTGGTAATTCGTTTTTTACGGTCAAAAGTAGCCCAACTAACTAGTTCGTTGGTATGGAAACGAATTAATAAAGGAATGTGCATTTTTTTTCGGATAAAATATTGATAAATGTGTTGTTACAGGATACTATGTAAGGAAATATTAAGTCAATTTTAATAGGAGTGATTATGTTAAATATAAGTAAAGGTTTTACCTTGATTGAGTTATTGATTGTGATGGCAATCCTAGGTATGTTGGCTGCTTTAGTTGGGCCAAGCTTATTTAGGCAGCTTGATACAGGTAGAATAAGTACAGCGTCTACCCAAATGTCCAGTATTGAAGTAGCATTGGATAGCTATAGATTAGATATGTTCAAATATCCTGGTAGTTTGGAAGGATTAGTAAAAAATACTGCAAATAGTCCTAAATGGCAAGGTTCTTATATGAAAAAAGGTATGCCTAAAGACCCTTGGGGCAACGAATATCAATATAAAAAACCTGGTCGTGAAGGACGAGCTTATGATCTATATTCATTTGGAGCTGATGGACGTGATGGTGGTGAAAAAATAGATGCTGATATTAAAAATTGGGAAATAAAGTAATCTGGTGTATCTGCACATAATTATGATGGGGCAATCCTTACCTTAGTAGTGGTTGTCCTTAATATATTGATTAGTCATGTATAATAGTCAGCCTTAGCTTTCTTAATATCCTGAGAATCTAGAAAGTCTCTTTGTGTAACTTCAGTAATTCATATATTCCACGTAAAATCTATTTTATAAATAGCTATATGTTAAATATCAGTTAATTATAGCATTTTCATATTTTATAGTAATACTAAACAAGTGATTGATATTTTTTGAATTTAATTAATAATTGCTATATAATTAACTATTATTAAAATGAAATGTAGTCAATTAGCTTTGTATAATTAACCTATTATGCAATATTTTGCTTTAATTATCATTATTTTAATTTGTAAAATAGTTTTAAAACTTATTATAATATGAAGATTAATATTAAAAATAAATTAAAACATGATTTTTTATGTAAATTGTTTTAAAATGTTTATTACAACTAATTAACTATATAACTATGCAATTAATCAAAATTCCTGAGCAAACTTCTGGTTCTGAAATAGACGAAGAAATTATCGAAATTTTTATAGAAGAAGTTGAAGAAGTCCTAGAAGAAATAGTTGAGAGTTTAAAATCTTGGCAAAATGATCCTGATGATTCTGAGGCTTTAGCCACCTTACGACGCAATTTTCACACCTTGAAAGGGAGTGGACGTATGGTAGGTGCAAGTGCTATTGGTGAGCTTGGCTGGTATTTTGAAGATATGCTTAATCAAGTTATTAATGGTAGTTTAGTCAGAAATGACGATATATTGATATTGCTAAGTAAAATTGAAAATACGCTACCAAGTATGGTGGAACAATTTCAACATGGCCATACAATATCATATGAAATATTATTATTAATTTCGCAGGCAGAACATTTTATTAAAAGTAATGGACAAAGTTTAGGAGAATTTGAAGTTAACTCCGAAGAATCAACCACGAATGAAATTGTTGACTCAAAAGAATCTGAAGATATAGAAGAAGTTATTGAATTAAAATTAGAACCACTTATAATTGATGAAAATGAATTACCAGATACTTTTGATTTTGAAAATAATCTAGAACAATTAGATATTACAGATAATTTTCCTGAATTTGATGATAGTGAATTCGATTTTGATAATATCTCTAATTTAGAATTAGATGATGGTGATTTTTCCGAAAATAGTTTTGAAATAAATACAGAATTAGTATCTGAAGAACCAACTATAGAAGATAACTATGAGGAAGAAATTGATCCTAGATTATTAGAAATATTTAAAATTGAGGCAAATGAACACCTAGTTGAATTAAAAAAATATTTTAATGATTTTGATGGTAAAGGCCAGATGATTCAAGATATAGTACGTTCTTTCCATACTTTAAATGGAAGTTCTCGTACTGTAGATTTTTTGGCTGTTTCAAGATTAGCATCTCCACTAGAAAATTACGCTACTAGTTTGTTTGAACAACAAATTGAGCTATCATCAGAAGTTATAACTTTATTTGCAGAAGCTGTTGGACTGATCGATGATTTATTAAATAATGATTTACAACCAGATAAAGAGGTTTTACTAACTTTATTAAATAAAATAGAACAAGGTTCTGCAAACTTAGTTGATAAATCTGAAACCGATTCTTCAGATGAATTTTTACCAGATACTACAGATGAATTTTTAGCAATTTTTTTGGACGAAGCCGAAGAAATTTTAGAAAATACTCAATCGTTATTAGAACGTTGGACTGCATCACCAAATAATATGCAGCTAATGAAAGAATTACAACGAGAATTACATACTCTAAAGGGTGGAGCTCGTATGGTTGGTATTGTCCAAATGGGTGATTTAAGTCATCATTTAGAATCTGTATTAACTAAAATTGTTGAAGGAACTGCTCAATCTAATAATAAACTCCAAGAAATTGTACAAAATAGTGTAGATGAATTAGCAGCTATGTTGGAAGCCGTGCGTTCCAATGTACCTTTGGAAATGCCAGAAGACTTAATTAAAAAACTTGAGACATCTTTCGATAATGAAAATGACGCAGAAGAATCTATAAAAATATCTTCAACCTTATCTCAGCCACAAGAAATTACTAAAATTGATAAGCAGATTAATGAAAAAGAAGCTGAATTAGTTGATAGTGTTGATGATCGAATTCGAGTTAGGGCAACATTAATTGATAAATTAACCAACTTGGCTGGTGAATTATCCATCTCAAGAGCCCATATGGAGCAACAACAGGGAGTAATTAAAAATAATCTTGGAGAGATGGAACAAACTGTAGTTCGTTTACGTGATCAATTACGACGTTTAGAAATTGAAACTGAAGCTCAAATTATTTCCCACTTTAGTGGTTCAGAGGAAGATAATACCGAATTTGATTTACTGGAATTAGACCGTTTTTCAGTGATGCAACAATTGTCTCGAAGCCTATTAGAAAGTATTAGTGATTTAACAAGTATTGAAGATTCTCTTAAAACCACAACTCGACAGAGCGATACTTTATTAGTTCAACAAAGTAGAATCGGAGCTGAATTACAAGAAAATATCATGCGTACTCGTATGGTACCTTTTTCAAGAGTTTCTCCTCGCTTACAACGCATAGCTAGATTAACCGCTAGAGAATTGCGAAAACAAGCTGATTTTAGTATTGAAGGAGAAAATATTGAATTTGAAAGAACAGTGCTGAATCGTATTGTTGCTCCATTAGAACATATGTTGAGAAATGCTATAGGTCATGGAATTGAAGATGCCCAAACTCGTAAGCAAGCAGGTAAATCTAGTATTGCTAAAGTTACTGTTAGTATTGCTAAAGAAGGAGCAGAATTAATAGTTGAGCTAAGTGATGATGGTGCTGGTTTAAATCTTGCTGCAATCCGGCAAAAAGCTGAAGAACGAGGGTTAATTCAACCTGATACCGTAGTTGGTGACCATGAATTAATGCAATTTGTATTAGAGCCATCTTTTTCTACTGCTAAAATGGTAACTCAGTTATCTGGACGTGGTGTAGGCATGGATGTAGCTAATAGTGAGATTAAACAATTAGGTGGGAATTTACGAATATTTTCTAAAGCTGGTAAAGGTACTACATTTGAAATTAGATTACCGTTATCTCTTACTATTAATCAGGCCTTACTAATTCATGTCGGTGAGGAAACTATGGCAATCCCAATTAATCATCTTGATGCTGTAATGCGAATTCCACGGGAAAAAGTGGTTGGTGAAGATGATAAGATAACTCATTATAAATATATGGATAATGATTATAGTATTTTTCATCTAGGAGAGTTATTGGGTTTTAGTAAAACAGCATCTTTGGAGATGCCATTAATACCTATATTATTAATCCATGTTGCAGATCATCGAGTGGCATTATTGGTAGATGGAATTGAAGGCAGTAAAGAAATCGTAGTTAAATCAATTGGTCCACAAATTGGAGCAATTCGTTGGATAGCTGGGGCAAGTATTCTTGGAGATGGTAGAGTAGTTATTATATTAGATGTACCAGCTTTAACTCGTATTGATTCTACAAAGTTTGTTGTTCCACAAATTGTTGAATTAGAAGAAGAAAAAGTAATTACTAATACGATAATGGTAGTTGATGATTCTATTACAGTACGAAAAGTAACCGCTAGATTATTGAAACGCCAAGGTATGAATGTTATTACCGCTAAGGATGGGATTGATGCTATAGCTCAATTGCAAGAACATATTCCAGATTTAATGTTGTTAGATGTTGAGATGCCACGCATGGATGGTTATGAATTAGCAACTCAGGTACGCAATAATAATGATTTAAAACATATCCCTATAATTATGATTACATCACGTACTGGAGCTAAACATCGTGATAAAGCTGAAAAAATTGGGATTAATCGATATTTAGGCAAACCATTTAATGAAAAAGAATTACTAAATAATATTAATAGTCTACTAGCAGAAAACAACAGTTAATAAGGATTATATATGTTAAATAAAAGTTTTGTACGATGTTTGTTAATTCCATTAGGTGATAGGCAGTTACTATTACCAAGTGCAATAGTTGCTGAAGTTTTTCCTTATCAAGTACCAACTCCAATTAACAAGCAACCAAACTGGTTATTAGGAATTTTTGAATGGCGTAATCAACAAGTCCCATTAATAAATATCGAAGAAATTCTAGCGACTAATATTAGTTCAGATAATAAAAAACAGAGTATTATAATTTTGTATGGTCTAGAAGCTAACCATTTGATGCCATTTTATGCGTTCATAGCTAGAGATATACCCAAACCTTTATCAATTGAAGAAGATAGTTTAACTGATTCTAATATTAAGTCTAATAATAAAAATTATGTTTTTGATGTTATGTATGATAACCAAACATTATGGCTACCTAATTTAACTAATATAGAAAATATGTTGAGAAGTTTTCCAATAAAGTCATAACTTAACATTTACTAATTATAAAATAGTTATGATATAATTAGTTATAAATTTTGCTTGACTATTAATTTTTAGTGTTGTTAATAATCACTTTAGATTGCACTTTTACAGATTGAATGGTACATCATTTTATGATAACATTCTTGTTGCAGTGACCAAGAATTAGATTAAAATAACTTAATATTTTGTAACTACACAGCATGTAAATGCACTAATTCGGCAAGGTATTAGTTAAGTTGTAGTTTAATCTAAAATCTTTCACTATGAAAACAAGAATTTGCTAAATGACTTGGTATCGGTTAAGCAGTTTATCCATCATTGCACCACAGTTTTTAAAATATGGTATATCAATGAAATCATGAAAAGTAACTTTTTTCGTAACTGTAATAAGTTTTTTATACATAGTTTATTTTCACATTATTAAATAATTTAACAAAAATTTTATGAAAAAAGATAATATATCGTTATTTGAGAAAGAGGAGAATTTATTAAAAGAAATAATATCGACATCGTTAGGGGAAGAAGTTCCTCTAATTAAATATTATGCAAAACTATTAAGACAAACTAAATTACTGGTGAAGATGAGTGATAAGCAACAATACCAGTTAACTGAATTAGCTGAAAAAATTCAAATTAAAAATCAGGATTTAATTGAATTAGATCAGGAAAAAAATGATTTTTTAGGGATTGTTGCCCATGATTTAAAAAATCCTCTTAATGCAATTCAAGGTTCAGCATGTTTTATTAGAGAAGCACTAGAAGATCTATCAAAGAAAGAAATACTAGAATTAATGGATATGATAGAACAAGCTTCTCGGCAAATGTTTTACTTAGTAAGTAATCTATTAGATGTAAACGCAATTGAATCTGGTAAAATGAACCTTGTTATTACCACAATTGATCTGTTGCCGATTTTACAAAATTTGATAGTTCATTATAAACCACATACAAAAGCTAAACAAATATCATTAAACGTACATTTATCAGAAAAAAAATATCTGATTTTAGCTGATCAAAATATGCTATATCAGATACTAGATAATCTAATTTCTAATGCAATTAAATATTCTCCTATGAATAAAAAAATTGATATCTATTTAAGTAAAGAATTAGAAGTAGTACGTTGTGAAATAAAAGATGAAGGACAAGGTTTAAGTGAATTAGATCAAAATATGCTATTTAATAAATTTACTCGATTAACTACTAAACCAACAGCAAATGAACATTCTACAGGTTTAGGTTTGTTCATCGTAAAAAAACTGGTTGAAATGATGGAAGGTAAGGTTTGGTGTGAAAGTAAATTAGGAGATGGATGTAAATTCATTGTTACATTTCCAATCAGTTCCTAGATTTTTAATGGAAAAAAAATGTCTAATAATTTATATGATTTTAAAGAAGAATGCGATAAACAAGGAATTTTACTGAGTTTTTATGGTTCTTTTTCCCAAGAACTACTAGTAGAAATTGGTGATACTCTAAGAAATAGAATGAAAATAGAATCACTTAATCCTACTAAAATGACAAAAGTTTTTGCTATATTTATAGAGCAAGTACAGAATATTATTCATTATTCTGCTGAAAGACTTTCTAACGAAGACTTAAATAATGGTAGTTTAAGTAATGGAATAGTTGTAGTTGGTTATAAAAATGATTATTATTATGTAGTATGTGGCAATAAAATTAATAAGAAAGATATTGAAATGCTTACTCATAAACTCACAGTTTTACATGGGATGAATAAAGCTGAACTAAAATCCTATTATAAGGAACAACGTAAAAAAGACCCAGTAACTAAAGGGGCAGGTTTAGGTTTTATCGAATTAGCTAGAAAAAGTTCTAAGCCAATTGACTTTGATTTTAAATCAATTGATGAACAGTTCTCATTTTTTTCATTAAAGACTTATATTTAAAGAGCAATAAAAATGGATAGTTGGAAAACTGAAGCTACTAAATATACTCCAGAAATTTATTTTGATGCAGATACTAATATTCTTGGAGTAAAAGGTGAATCTTACCCAGAAAATATTACCGAGTTCTCTAGTCCTCTTTTTTCTTGGTTAGAAAACCATTTAGAAGATTTAAAAGAACAAACTTTTACTATAAATATTGAATTGATTTATTTTAATAGTAGTTCTTCTAAAATGTTATTAGATTTGTTCGACTTATTAGAAGAAGAAGTTCATGATCATAGTAAAAATATCATAGTAAATTGGATATATGATTCAGAAAATGATGCAGCCCAAGAATATGGTGAAGAATTTCAAGAAGATTTGGACTCTCTACCATTTAATTTAGTAAAAAAAGCAGAATAGTTATGCAAACTAGTTGGCATAATAATAGTTTTTTACATTTGGATTATCTTTTATTATCCGGTTTAGTATTACTATTTATTATTGGACTAGCAACATTATATAGTGCTGGTGGACAGAATCTTGATTTAATTTTTCGACAGATATTACGTTTTTTAGTAGGTTTTGGAGTTTTATTACTACTTGCTCAAATTCGTACTCAGCAAATTATAGGTTTTGTGCCTTGGATTTATATACTTGGCATATTATTATTAATATTAGTCTTGATAATTGGTGAGTCAACAAATGGCTCTCAACGTTGGATTAACTTAGGAATATTTCGTTTCCAACCTTCTGAAATTATGAAGTTAGCAGTCCCAATGATGGTTACATGGTATTTAACTAGTAAATCATTACCGCCAACTTTTAGCCGTTTATTAGGCGCTTTAGTGATAATTTTTGTACCAGTTCTTTTAATAATGAAACAACCTGATTTAGGTACTTCTTTATTAATTGCTTCATCTGGAGTATTTGTACTATTATTGGCTGGATTAAGCTGGAGAATTGTATTTGGATTTATTGTATCAATGGTTTTAGCTGCTCCTGTATTGTGGGAATTATTGCACGAATACCAAAGAGACCGAATACGAACTTTTCTTGATCCAGAAAGAGACCCTTTAGGAAACGGTTATCATATAATTCAATCAAAAATTGCTATTGGTTCAGGAGGATTTTCAGGTAAAGGTTGGCTAAATGGTACTCAATCACATTTACAGTTTTTACCAGAACGTTCTACCGATTTTATATTTGCAGTTTATAGTGAAGAACTAGGTCTATTAGGGGTATTAGTATTACTTACCATCTATTTTTTAGTTCTATCACGAGGTATGTATATTGCCTTAAAAGCTCAAGATAGTTTTGCTCGCTTATTGGCTGGTAGTTTAACTTTAACCTTTTTTGTTTATATATTCGTTAATATGAGTATGGTTTCTGGTTTATTACCTGTGGTTGGTTTACCCTTACCATTAATTAGCTATGGTGGAACTTCTTTGGTTACATTAATGGCCGGATTTGGGCTAATAATGGCAATCCATACTCACCGACGGTTATTGTCTAACTGATGTTACGCAGAGATATTACGTAATTCTAAAAAACTAGCTTGCAAAGCTTTAAGATAAAGTTTAATTTTAAGAAGTTCCAACTTAAAAGCAGCCAAAATAGAAGCAAAAACATGATTAGATTGTGTAAGTTCTAGTAGGTGATTTGGCTAAAGAAGTGTTAGATTTAATAGATTTGTGAAAAACCTCAACATTCCAACTGTAGATATAGCAAAACCAGTATAAAATGATTATAATAAAAATAAAGTAATCAAGGGAAAAATAATGAGATATTAAGTAGATTT